>JAYSXU010000100.1:0-5976 GCA_043716965.1 Fimbriiglobus sp. | reverse complement strand
CGGACTGACGTCGCGCCGTTCGCCGGGCAAATCATTTCCTGCCGTACAACTACGGAGCAGGTGAACCGGGGGTCACGAACAGTTGCCGAAGCGGGACTTGGAACCCTGGCATCACGGTGCCGCCGTCCAACGTGCCGTTTTCGTCGATCGTTGTGAACACTTCCGGTGCGGCGTACACGTTGGCGGTGCGGGTCTCGGGGTCGATCTCCCACACGACCAGCACACCGGCGCGGAAGTATTCGCCACGCTTGCGCCGCATCTCGGCCTTGGTGTTCGACTCGCTCAGCACTTCCACAACAAGGTCCGGAACGAGTGCCGGTATCTTTTCATGAATCGGCAACACGCCGTTCGGGAACTTGGCCAGCGACACAAATGCCACGTCCGCCGCCCGCCCGACCTTGGGCAGGATTCGCAGCACCGCATCTGGGCCTAACAACAGTCCGATTGGGTGGGTTTCGAGATAGCCATAAAAGCACCCGATCAGATTCATTGCGATGAACGATTCAAACCAGCCCGTCGCTTTCTCCACAAGTGTCCCATCGACCCATTCGCACACCTGCCCGGTACGGGTTTCGTTCGCGGTGACGAGTTCGTCGAACGTCGCGTGACCGGGCTGCGGGTCCATGCGAACTCGTTCGGTGGGAATGTCTCCCAGGTCATGCAACAGATCCGCGACCGACTTCCAACTGACCGTAGGCATCGTCGTGTTCATGGCTTAACCCTCGTGGCGGTATTGTCGCGGAAATGGCGCGCGGACTCAACAGCGCGCCGCGAGTTCGTCTTCCGCACTTTCCTCCGGGTTCGTATTTTAGACACTCCGCAGCAGACAGATATTTTCGCTACCACTGTTCTTCAGCTTGGTTTCGTGAACGATGAAAACCGCTCGTGTGATGAGCGTGGGTCGGTGGGATTGGCTGAAATTGTACTTGAGACTTGCAACTCTCATCCGCCCGAGACAGGCAGAATCTATCGTTTCGGGGCAGGCGGCACCGTCGAGGAATTAGAAAGCCAAGGCGGATTCGGGATCCGGATCGGCTCCTCCGGACCCACTGGTGGTTGGCCGGGGATGACGGCGCGGAAGTAGCCGGGCAAGTTCCAGATCTGTGGCGCCGTCGAGGAATACTTGTAGTCGGCGAACCGAATGATGGCCCCTCCGACCGTGGGGACGAAGGGGCCGCTGAAGACCATCGTGCCCGGTATCAACGCCCCGCTGCGGAGTTCGTACACCGGCTGGGAATTCAGTTCGTTAACTCCGAGTCTCACGGCGTTGTCACGCCCTGATCGGTAAAGCGCAAAGTCTTTACCATGCATTTCCGGCGGCACGCCCGGCAGGGTGTACCAGAGAGTGAACTCGCCACCCGCGTCCAACCGGCCCACCAATGTTGAGTAATCGGGGCGGCTGAACTCGACGAGCCGGTTGACTCTCAGGACGAACTCGTATGAAGTTGGTGGTAGTGAAGGTACACCCGCCTTCAGTCCAGCAATCACCATCGCAGTCACTAGGGATGTCATAATTTCCTCATCACCCCACTACTTCACCGAGGCGCCGACGGCGATGCCGAAGTTGCGGACGATGGACAATGCCGTGACTCCATCCCCGCGACAAGGTGAAAGTTCCGTCACTGGAAGCGGCTTTCCGTCCACGGGTCGCCGCGCATGTGGTAGCTGCCGTTGTTGGGGCTTTCCCAGAAGCCGGGGCGGTCGGCTTCCAGGAACTCGATGGCACGCACCCACTTCGCGCTCTTCCAGGCGTACAGTCGCGGGATCACCAACCGGAGCGGGTAGCCGTGGTCGGGCGTGAGGGGTTGGCCGTTGTGCGTCAGCGCGAAGACGGCGTCGGCGGCGAGAAAGTCCGCGAGGGGCAGGTTCGTCGTGAAGCCGTATTCACAATGAAGCATGACGAACTTGGCCGCCGGACTTAAGGTAACGTGCTTCATCAATTCTTGCGTGGAGACGCCTTCCCACAGGTTGTCCAGCGTACTCCACCGGGTGACGCAGTGCATGTCCGCGAACACCTTCACCCGTGGTAACGCGGTGAATTCCGGCCACGTGAACCGTTTCACGGCGTTCACGAAGGGCACCGGGAAAATGGTGAAGTCCCATGTTTTCTGGTCGAATTCCGGCACCGGGCCGACGTGCAACACCGGCCACTTGCGGGTGTAAATTTGCCGGGGTGGAATCCGCTCTTGCCGGAGCGTGTCCGGGCTAATGATGGCGTCGTCGGAATTCATCCCAATCCCCGTCGGGTGTGTGCGGCACGAAGTTTATCTATTGAATAGTAGCGGTCGCACAGAACGGAAGGCTGAGGGTTCACGGCTTTTTCCGCAGTTCGGCTGTCGCGGGACTGCCTTCGGGGGGTTGTTTATTGGTGAGTTGTTGCAGCAATTGTGCATCGCTCAGGCTGGCGGGTTTGTTGAATTGGTTCGCCATGTAACCGGCCATTGCCGGGTCGAGGTAGGGCGTGGCGGGGCGAGTGACATCGAGTTGACACTGGAACTTTTTGCGACCGAGCCAATACGTGGCGGCGAATTCTTGCTGTCGGTCCCAGTGGGAATCTGGCACGGGTTTCATGGCCAGCCGATACTCGGGTTCGCCGCTTAGGGGTGGCAGTTCGACACGCGGGATCGGTTGGCCGGTTTCGTTGACGAGGCCGATACGGATGTCGCCCCGACCGCGATGCAACAGGTGCCATTGGAAGTGAATCCCTTCCTCGGCGTTGAGCGCACCGCCCGCTGTTTCGCCGCCAATCCACGCGATTCGGGCGTTGGGCGGGGCGGTTTTTTCGAGATGTCCCAAGGCGTTCCAGAGGACGCGGGAGCGGGCGGCGAACTTCTCTTGGCGTCCGACGTTGGTGAGCATCATGACGCCCAGCCCGATGAAAACCGTGGCCAACGCCACGGTTTTCGACGTGGTTTGCGGCAGTGCCAACACGGTCGTTAGCAACAGCGCGAACGCCAGATCGCAGCCCCAAACGGCGGGCATCGTGTACCGGGCCGCCATCATCGGCATCGGCAGGTACACCGCAACACCAGCGACGAATAAGCAACCGCTAGCCACGAGTAGGGCACGATATTCGCTGACGATTTCCCGATACCGGGTGGTGCGGTTCAGCACGAGCGCACCGAGAATTGCGAGCAAACCGACGCCAAGAAAATCCAACCCGGCGGCGCCCTTCAACCACAGCGCGATGCGTGTGAGTTGGGCGAAACTCGGCCCCGGCGTTTCGTACTGGCCGGGTTGCCAGTTCAGTTTGAAGTAAACGAAGTGGAGGGCGGGCATCACCAAAGGCATCAAGTAAATTGCCGCCCGCCAACGATTCGCCAACCACGCTTCCCGTAAGGATAAACCGTCGCCCAGAACACGCAGCGTCAGCATCGCCGGGAGCAGTGCCACGAACGTGTTCTTACACCCAAGCGCAGCCAGAAAGCCCACGATCGCCAGCGTATCCCAGCGTCCCGGTTGCGAACTCTGGGCGGCTTTACGGGCAGCGACTAACGCCAGCATCGCATACGGCATCGCCACTCCTTCGGCGAGCGTGAGACTGGTCCAAATCTCGTTGCGGTACGGGTTCCACATCGCGGCGGCAGCAGTCACGAGGGCGGCAATCGGGTTAATCTTCAACTCCCGCAACACCCAGAGCAACATCGTCGCGGCAAACCCACACCACATCAACCGCGAGACTCGCCACGTGAACACCTCCCCGCCAAACGTGTTGGCGAAGACTTCCCAATGCACCCACAACACCGGGCGAAACGGCCCCAGATGGGTCACATTGGCCCGCACTTTGTCCCACCAGCGCACGACGTGATCATTCGCCGTGAGACCACTCGGCGCAGGGTATACAAGGTTGCCGTCGTCGATGAAATCGAACGGCGTGTTCAACGACGGCAGATACCCCAGCGCGAGTATCAGCCCGCCCAAAAGAATCCAATGGGGGAAACGGCTCGGCGCATCCGGTACGGTGGTCGTCGCGGTGTTGGTCATGGGGTCGCGTCCTTGCAACCAGGGTCAATCGGTTAACGGACCGGGAGTTTACCCGCTGTCCGATTTCGCTGCCTAGCCGAAGTGACGGGAAGGGCGTCGCTCGGTTCCGGTGAACCGGCTGCGTAAGCTGCTGGGTGGTCTGCCACAAGCCAGTGCAAGGTTATTACCCAGGCGACTCACGTCGCCGGTTCGTCGGGAATGCCCAAATCGTTCGCCATCCACTGACTGGACGTTCCCGCTTCCGGGTTGCATTCTAGTATTCACTGCCGGTGCGGATTACGGATCGGCTCTCACCGAAGGCTTATCACCATGCAACAGACACTCATCCTGCTGAAGCCGGACGCCGTTCAACGGCGGCTCGTTGGCGAAATTACGACTCGGTTCGAGAAGAAAGGGCTTCGCTTGGCGGGCCTGAAGTTCGTGCATTGTTCCCGCGAACTCGCCGAGAAGCACTACGCCGTCCACAAGGGTAAGCCGTTCTACGAATCGCTGTTGACCT
This sequence comes from Fimbriiglobus sp., assembly GCA_043716965.1. Classification (GTDB taxonomy): domain Bacteria; phylum Planctomycetota; class Planctomycetia; order Gemmatales; family Gemmataceae; genus Fimbriiglobus. The sequence goes on along the minus strand of JAYSXU010000100.1, from coordinate 1,493 downwards.
TCCTGACGAGCGGGCCGACCGTGGCAATGGTGTGGGACGGCCGCGAAGCCGTCGCCGTTTGCCGGAACCTCATGGGCATGACCGACGGCGCGAAATCCGCCCCCGGCACGATCCGTGGTGACTTCGCCATCAGCGTGCAGAACAACCTCGTCCACGGCAGCGACAGCCCCGAAAACGCCAAGCTCGAAATCGTCCTGTGGTTCAAGCCGGAAGAATTGGTCAACTACACATCCACCGACGGGAATTGGGTCTGCTGAGGGTGTGACGACGACAACGAACTGGAACTGTTGCGTGCTAGATGCAACACTTGCGGTCTTGGAGTCGTCAGGATAATCTGAATCGAAATCTTCACATTGGTATGGCCGATGCTTCCAACCTATCCCGCGATTCTTCGCAACGGTCAGCTCGAATGGGGCAACGAGGGTGGTCCTGTCGTCTCGCCGGATCAACCGATTCCTGTCCACGTCACGTTACTTGCTTCGGAGAGCCTTATGCCCTGTACGGGTCCGGCAATGGCAGCCGCGTTGACGGCCTTTGCCGCCACAGGTGGGCCGAGTTGCTTTGCCGACCCTGTTGAATGGCAACAGGCGTCACGAGCCGATCGCAAACTGCCAGGTCGCGGCGAATGATCCTCGATAGCAACCTGATTATCTATGCCGCAAAACCGGAGTATCCGGGGTTACGCCGTTTGATCGCGGCTCGGTCGCCGGTTGTTTCCGCCGTGAGCAAGGTTGAAGTTCTCGGCTATCACAGTCTGTCCGTGAACGACCGGCAGCAATTTGAGATGTTCTTCGCGGCAGCCCAAGTGCTGCCGATCACAGATGCTGTTGTTGCCAAAGCCATTGAATTGCGCCAGTCACGCAAACGATCGTTGGGCGACGCCCTGATTGCAGCCACTGCGTTGGTATTCGGTCTTGAGCTGCACACCCACAATATCAAGGATTATGAGGGAATACCGGGTTTGGTGGTAATCGACCCACTTGCTACGGGTGACCCTCTTTAGAATCGCGAAGATATCAAGTGCAGTTTTTGAACGCGATAGACACCAAGTGCGTAACCACACGCAGCACTCGCAGAACGTTTCCGAATGCTTACGCTTGACTGCAAATCGGCATTTCTCGCCTTCCCACCGGGCCGTTGGTGGAGCTAGAATCTTATTTCCCCCCTCGCTATTATTCCGCATCCCAACCGCCCACTTGCGAGCCTCTCGCCATGAAAGCCCTCATTCTTGTTGCCGACGGTTTTGAAGATTTGACGCTGTTCTTGCCGTGGTATCGACTGCTCGAAGAAGGCGTCGAGGTTCGGCTGGCGTCGCCGTACCTCCATGCGTTGACCGGCCAACACGGGTACCAAATTGAACCGGATTTTGCGATTCATTCGGTCAGTTCCTCCGAGTTCGATCTGCTGTTGATTCCGGACGGTCGCGGTGTGGAATCGTTGCGGGTTCGGGAAGAAGCAGTTGATATTACCCGGACGTTCATGCAAGAAGGCCG
>JAYSXU010000099.1:0-5977 GCA_043716965.1 Fimbriiglobus sp. | reverse complement strand
TCATGTCGCTTATCTTTCCACCATAACCAACATCCGCCTTCTGTGCCATCTTCCCTCTCTCTAGTTGGCTCTTCGATTGTCTTCACACCCGTGCCTTTCTCGGTTCCAGCAGGCGAAGTTACAGTGGAATGCCGCTTCAGACTCGGTTGGTGATCGTCGCGTTCCTGCCACTGCGTATCCGTTGGTGATGATTTGTCCATTTCGAGGTCAGCCAGTCCAAACGCGATCGCTTCAGAAATCTGAGATGCTGACTCTTCAATTATCGAGGGTGGATCTCCATCATCCTGACCCCTTTCTTGGTCATTCTTGTGTTTGGTGGCGAGCAGATGAGCCACTTCGTTGAGATTCAGCGTTAACACGCTTTGTGACACGTCATCGCCATCAGTACGGAGCGTTTCAATGACATGTTGAATTGCGGCTGAATTGAATTCTGGCGTCGGGTAAAGGGCATGAACTTGATCTCGGAATGCTGAGATTTCCGGTCTTGTGCGCATGAGCAACGATAGCCCTTCCGGTCGCATGTGTCCTAAAAATCCGAGGTCATCAAGGGTGACTGTCTGTGGGAGTCGTCGGATGTTGGAGTAATCGGTTAACCACGCCCCGAAGAGCATCGGGACGAGCGTATTGAAGACGTAACGACAGACCGGAATTTCCTGACCAAAGACCTGACTGAAAATACGACGGGATTCGTGGTTTGAGTCATACAGAAGTGAATGGAGGATGGTGCAACCATCTCGATGAGTTTCGTCGGTCCCGCTACTCTCTGCGATCATTCTGAGGTAATCTTCGTACTGGTGCTGTCGTACCGTGTCTTGTAACTGTTCGGCAAGCGACACGAATCGGTCCGCGAACTCGACATTTGTTGGAACGTGACCCGAGTTGCTATGCAGGACTTCTCGCCAGCAAGAGAAAGCATGAAGCGATACGCTCAACTCGTTCAGTGACTTCCACACGTCTTCCATTGGGCGACTTGATTCTTCAAGCTGTCGTTTGCGATCCAATGAGCGGTCAAGTATCGCTTTGATTTCAAATGGCCGTTTTGCGGATTGTGAATCGACTGTTGGCACAGTTTCAGCAATCGGTTCCGAACGTGTCCCGATGTTGATCTCCGGTAGTCCAGTCGGTTCAGGCGGTCGGGTCGCTCGGTGCGGTTCTGGGAAGTATTGCTGGATGACTTCGATGACGGGGCGGGACCGGGCGAGGCGTGTCCATCGTTCCGTCGCCGTGTGGCGTAAGAGTTCCTGAACGGCTCCGCGAAGATCGGACTGGAGCTTGTTTTGTGCAAGTTCTAATCGAACCGGGTCGCGTAAGTATCCGAGTGATTGGTACTGCTCGGCGAAACCTCTGATTTGATCGTTGTAGCCAGCAACGTTCTTATAAAGTGTTTTGACTTGTGAGACGCAGTCAAGATCGGTCGCGGGTGGACAGAGACTTTCACTGGCAGAAGTTTCAACGTCTACTTGGTTGACGTGGGGTTGGATTTGGCTTGTTTGCCCAGTCAATGTCTCGGTCGCCTTCAGTTTCCCAGACTCAATTTGCAATTGGCTATTCCACTTCCATAGCTTGAGTTTAGGGATCAAGTTCGCAGCAGTCTCACGGGCGTTCGGAGTCCAAAAGGGAACCATCCAGGGGCAGTCCAGCCTCACGCTGTCATCTCCGCTTCTTCGGGTCGCCACGGCATGGACGCCTAAGTTGAAAGCCAAAGACAGTCGAAATAGTATCGCCGCTTCGTGCGCGCTGGGGCCGCCAGTGTCGCCGTCTTCAAAGAGCACGCCACTCCGACACGTCTCGAAATCGAGTCCGGCAATTCGAGAATAATGCCAGTCCAGTTTCCCCCACCAGTCAAACAATTCACGATCGGCGTTAACATTCGCAGCCGTGTTGTCATTGAGATTCCGGTGTATTTGATCCACGCAGACGACAAGATCAAGAGCGTGTTTCATCGCGTTTGATAGGGAGACACGTTCCTTAGGCACTCGAAACGGGTAACAAATTCCTAACTGGCGTTCACCCGTCTGAAGCGATCTCGCCGCCTGCCAAATCGTTTTGACGAGTTGAAATGGTAGGGAACTAAATGGGTACGTCGGGTTCCAGTCCCCCGCGTCGAAAAGCGACTCCGCACGCCAAAACCGGATCACCCACCCGAAGGAAGCAATCAGTGTCATCGCTGGGGTCAACTTGTTTTCAGAGCTATTTCTTACCCGCCAGTCCGATGCGTAATTCCAAAGATGCTCCATTCGATCGAGTTCATCAAACGGCACCCGGTTCGGATTGATCGAAATAGCCCATTCGATCAGCGGACTTCTCAATGCGGAAAGTTGGCGATCGACATCCAAATCCCGTGCATCAGGTTCGCGTTGGACCCAACCCGACTTTTCCACTGCCGTGACAAAAGCGAGAGCCTTCGTGCTGGCGTCCTGAGCATCGAAGCCGAGCTTGATTTCAATCGACGTAGAAGTGGTTGATGAAATACCGTCGGGATTTCGCGGCTGCAAAGTTGACATGGTGATTGTCCTGGTGGAAATCGGCGGGCCGGGGTTGTTGTTTGATGGGGACAAATCCATCTCGCAACAACCCCGGCTTTCAGTGGATCATGACTTCCACTGGCCTGTCCATCAGTATACTAATACTCCGATTGTGGGAGAAGCTCGCACGAACCGCGATTCGTCTTTTTTAGGTGCAGTTTTTCTCTGCTTCCCCCACGGTGACATTCACAACCGCCAGCACGTCGGGGAGCTTTGCCTTCTTCACCTTGGCCAGGGTTCGGCAGGCGGCCATCAGATTCCGGTTCGCCATCTCGATCCGCTTGAAGTGAAATTGGCTCCGGTCCGCTGTCAACTTCTCGATACTCGCAATGTACTGGATGTCGCAGAAGTTCAGGAACGTCCACGTTAGGACAACCCGCTCGGCCAATAAGTAGTCGAGGGCCGTCGGGTTGGCTCCCGCAAGCCGGGTTCGCATGTCCGAGGCGAATCGCAACATCGCTTGCCGCCTCAGAATGTCTTCCCCCGCCTGCAAGATGACCCATTTGTGGAGGACGTGGCGTCCGATGTCGCCGTAGAGCGCTGTCGCGGCCGGGTTGTCAAGGAATCCGTCGATTTCGGGCAACATCGAACGGGCCCCCTTCCGAGCCTTCACGATCACGTCGGCGTTCAGTTTCCCGGCCATTGCGCCGAGTTCCGACAGCACCCACGTTGAGCGAGCCGCGTCGGTTGTTGCCAGAGTACCCATCGCATTACCCCGTTTGCGTCGCCATTCGCGGTTGTGTTGATGCCACCCGTTTGCCAGCATTGCTTGCGCAACGGTGGCGTTGATCCGTACCAGCCACTTCCGCAGTTTTGCGTTGATCCGTTGTCTTTTCGCACGTCGCAAGCGTTCCAAGTCGCGGTCGATTGTCCGCCCGTTGCGTGTCATTTCATCCGATTCGGCTGACAGGTTGGCGCGTAACCCACACCCCTGGTACTCTCGCACAACCCGCGAACCGATGCGTCGGGAGGTGTAGTAATACGGCATGCCGTTTCGCATCTCGATCGCCATTTCACCGCCCCGAAATCTGTACTACAAAAATCGCACTAACCCGCTTCGCCCGTCAAATATACTATACACAATTGCACTATTTCCCGCTCCCTGATTTTACATCTCATCGACAATGGAATCCTTATTGTAAGTGGTGTCCCGTCTGTAAGGTGCGTTTACTTTCGTCTCCAGGGCATGAAATCGAGATCGTGGGCGATGAACGCATCCGCAACCCCAGTGAGGCAGACTTGTATGTCGTGCTGAGACAAGGTTCTCGTCCCGAAAGCACGAATCTGCCGAACGAACCCAATCGGGCCTACGATGCGACTTTTGATGCTTTGAGGCGGGCCAGTTGATCGAGGGTCGCTTGTAACATTTTGCTGAGGTGATTTTCGTACCGAGTCAGGCGTTCGATGGCGTCCATCGCGGGTACTCCCACCGCGACTTGTTCCAGGGCGATTTGGACCTCGGCACGGGCTGCCAGGACTTTCAATTCGTCGCTCAGAGTCTTGATGCCTTCGATGTGTTCGCGTTGTGTTTGTTCGGCGTCTCGGCGCGTGTTCTTCGCCAGCGTTTGAACGACACTCGGCGGTGCCATCGTGCCCAACACGGCGCGGACGTGGCCTACCGTCCAGCCGGGCCACGACTCCCGCTGTTCGGCGGCGTCATCGGGCAAACCGGCTTCGCGGAAATGGTCTTCCACCGTGCCGTCGTCGTCGAGTTCGAGCGGTTCCAGGCCGTCGGGCGGGTCGTCGCAGAGGTCCGCCAGTAGGAACATCGCGTCGTCGCCGGTGATGGCTTCCGCGTCGTCGGCCCGCTCCAATCGGGCCGCAATGTCGATGACACGGGCTGTGTAGTCGCATTGCTTCACCTGTTGTTTAAGACGTTCCCGGACGTGGACCACGGTGCGCGTTTGCGTAGATTCGTAGGCGGTGAGGCTTTCCCCGGTCAGTTGCTTCACGGCCTTGTCGCCGGCGATGATAATCCCGACCGATTCGCCGGCCGTCACCCGACGCATCCGCCACGACACCAGCGCCACCCGTTCCGCGAGTTCCCGTTCGAGCATCCCGACCGGCTTGAGGTCGTCCAGAACACCCGCTCGAAACCCGTCCCATTCATTCGCCGATTCGCCGGGGACGATTGGCAGGGTCGCCCGGAGGCCGTGCGACATCGCGTTCCATCGCGCACGGTCTTTCCCGGCGTCCGAACGCGGCCCGGTTGATTTCAGCGCGTTCCGCTGATTCGCTTTCACTTGCAACTGGGATGTCATCGCGTCGTTCTCCGAATGACTTGCGTTCTGGTGTTCAGTTTCACAACTCAACGGTTCCCAGTGTCCGCTTCCCCATCATACCGGCACACCGCACAGCGCGACAGAATAGATCGAACAGGGGTTCACCCCAATTCGGGTAGTGGCCCGCCAATCGTCACGATTTTCATCTGATCGACCGCAACCCGTTGCTGGTTATTGCGTTGCGAACCTATTTATGCCGACTGGGCCGACGATTGGGCCACTACCGAAAAATGACTGGCCGGGACATCAATGGATGTTCGGACCGAGAGAAAATAAGGCGTCGCTGACCGTGCTGGGGGACGATCGGCAGTCACCTCGACGGGGTCGGACGGGCCGACCGGAGTCGGACCGAAAGTGATTCGGTGTGAGCGCACCGGCCGTCACCAATGAGCCAAGAGCAATACGGCAGGCCAAGCTCGCCAACGGGTATGCCAATTTCGAGACGACACCAAGGTGTATGCGGACGTGCGGCAACGCCCTGAAAGTGTAGCCCACTGGCCCACGTTCACGAGTTCTCGAATGGCGTTCCAACATCGTTGGAGGTCGCTAAGCGCAGTGAGATTTATTCGTGGTACGCGCAAACACTTCGTATACAATTCCTTCCTGTTGGCCTTGGGCTGTTCGAGTGCGTCCTCAGTCGGGAAACAAATTGGAGACTGTTTCGGATGAAACCCGAGCCGCTCGTCGAGGACATTCAGAACTACGCCTTAAACATCGTCGATACGGTGCGCGAGCCCTTGTTGATTCTCGACGCCACGCTGCGCGTCCGGTCCGCCAACCGCGCGTTCTATCAAACCTTCCAAGTCTCCGCCGAGGAGACGGTGGACCGGCTCATTTATGAGTTGGGCAACGGCCAGTGGGACATCCCCGACTTGCGAAGACTGCTCGAAGACATCGTTCCCACGAGTTCCGTCTTCAACGACTTCGAGCTCGAGCACACCTTCCCGGTTATCGGCCGCCGGGTGATGCTGCTCAACGCCCGCAAGCTCCAGGCGGGCCAGCATGGCGAGCTGCTGGTTCTGGCCATGGAAGACGTGACCGCCCGCAAGCGGGCGGAGGAGGCGTTGCTCGAGGCCGGCGCCTTGCAGAGCGCGATCTTCAACAGCGCCAACTTCTCGAGCATCGCCACCGACGAGAAGGGCGTCATCCAAATCTTCAACGTCGGCGCCG
>JAYSXU010000977.1:0-20199 GCA_043716965.1 Fimbriiglobus sp. | reverse complement strand
TCCACAAGGCTTGTACCTGGGGCGCGGATGTCCCGTGCCAGGCGTTGCCGTGGTTCATAAACCAGCCGCAGACCTTTCCCGTCCGTGTGCTGTGTTTTTTGAGGTTCCCTTCGATGATTCCGATTGATTTCAGCGGTAAAGTCGCTCTGGTGACCGGCGTGGGCGATAACGAAAGCTTCGCGTGGTTCATCTCCAAGGCGCTGGCCGCGGCCGGGGCGAAGATCGTGTTGGCTAGCCACCCGCGTGTGGTCGGGATCGTCGAGAGCTTCTTGACCCGCGAGTCGGACAGGGAATCGCGGATGTTGCCGTATGGAGCCGGGGAATTGAAAGTCGCCAAGCTCGTGGCCTGTGATGCCAGCTACGACACGATGGCGGACGTGCCCGACGAAATCAAAACCGATCGGCGGTACGCCAAGTTCCCGGACTATTCCATAGATGGCATGGTCAAAGCCGTCGGCGAGGAGTTTGGCGGGATCGACATCCTGATTCACTCGATTGCCTTTAGCCGGGAGATCACCAAGTCTCAACTGGCCACGAGTCGCAAGGGTTACGCCGAAGCACTGGGCATCTCGGCGTACTCGCTGACGAGCCTGTTGCGGTCGGCGGAGCCATACATGGCGAACCGGCCCGGCGGGGCGTCGGCGGTGGGGCTGACCTACATCGGCGGAGACCGCGTGGTGCCGTATTACGGTGGCGGGATGAGCACCGCGAAAGCGGCGTTGCAAATTGATGCGAAGCAGCTCGCCCACAACCTCGGTGGGAAAAACATCCGCGTCAACTTGATCTCCGCTGGCCCCTACGCCAGTCGCGCCGCCCGTGCCATTCGCCCCGGTGAATTTGAGAAGTCAATCGAGTACGCCGCGTCCCGCTCCCCACTGCCACGTGCTATCACGCCAGACGAAGTCGCCAACTCGACGGTTTACCTGTGCAGTCACCTCGCGTCGGCGGTCACGGGGCAAGTCCTGTACGTGGACTGCGGTTACAACTCGATGGGCGTGTGAGACGTGTGAATTGCGATCATCACGGCCACGATCGTTAGGCTGACGGCTCATGCCATCTTTTTCGGAATGGTGCAACGCCCATGACTCATCTTCAGAGAGATGAGTCATGGGCGTTGCAATTGGATCGGGTGGCGGACGAGTTGTTTCCCGAACTTCAACCGGGCGACGTTCGACGGACCCGGCAGTACCGCCGGGTCGTGCATGCCATTGCCCGGAATCCGGGGGCCTCGTTGCCGTGCATTTTCCCCAACCCTAGTGAGAGACCATACGGCAAAGAATCGGCGTGCTCCCGGTCCGCCTCGCGGAGCGTGTCATTGATCCGCCGTTCCGCCGACGATTCGGATCAGATAGGACGATCGGTTTGAAACGTCGATCGAAACGGTCCGTGATTCACCCGGCTTCCCCGGCTCGGCTTCAACAATGCGGTCAACCACCACGATTGTCTCTCCGCGAAGCTGCGAGATCGCAGACGGCACCGAACCCGCCCATGCGATCAAGGCCAAAACGATCAGGCCGCTAACGATCGAGGTCGCGCCGATCATCCGGAGAACTGGGTTTAGCTGGATCACACGAGTTCGTGTTTCGTTCAACTTCGGGCCGAAAAGCAACAGACAAGTCGCCACAGCAAGATCAAATACGAACACGTACCATGGGTTGACATCGACCCGGCCAAAGCATCCACAACTTGGACTGCCTTCAATTGCAGTCTGAAGGCTGACGAACGCGAAGCGAACGAAGATGCAGATTGTGAGCCATCTTGCCAGTTGAGATTGCCAGCGTGACAAAAGCCAGAGCGCCAGGAAAGTTACAAATCAGATTTGCAATAGTTGAACGCCGGTGTTCGACAGACGACCCGTGTCCGATACGGGGCTGACTGCCAAGCCAAACATCTTCAACACTGCCGCTGCTGCAAGTGTAACGGTAACAATTGTGGAGACGATAAGGTACACCGAACAATCCTGGAGTTGGTGGCTGTAGCTCTGATATTACACACGCACACGCACGCAGATGTCAGGCTAGGTTACAAGTAATAATCCCTTGGCTCTTATCAAATGACTGGGCTACTCCAGCCGCACACATCTCGTACACCAACAGCTTGTGGCTTTTCGTGATCCTCACTACCCCACGACGTGAAATGTCTGACGTGAAACCGACGCAAGTTTTTTACCATGCCGGCACCGTGACCCGTGAAGAGCGGGCCACGCTGTTGAAGCAAACCGGCGCCACGTTGTGGTTTACGGGTCTGTCCGGCTCTGGGAAATCGACGTTTGCCGTGGCTCTGGAACAAGTCTTGATTCAACGCGGGCATCCGGCGTATGTCCTTGACGGCGATAACATCCGTTTCGGCTTGAATGCTGGGCCGAAAATTCTGATGGATACGCGAGGGTGTAGCGAAGAACAAGCGAAGCGGTTCGGCTTGGGCTTCAGTGCGGCGGACCGGGAAGAGAACATCCGTCGGATTGGGGAAGTGGCGAAACTGTTCGCCGATTCCGGTCTACTCGCACTGGCTAGTTTCATCAGCCCGTACCGCAAGGATCGGGACGCCGCGCGGAAGATTCACGAGCAGAACAAAGCCGGCGCGATTCCGTTCGTCGAAGTGTTCGTGAACACGCCAATCGAGACTTGCGAACAACGCGACCCGAAGGGGCTGTACAAGCAAGCCCGTGACGCCGTTGCCGCCGGCAAAGGCATGGGGTTCACTGGCGTCGATGACCCCTACGAGGCGCCGACGAAACCAGAACTCACCCTCGACGCTTCCAAGCAAACTGTCGAAGAAGGCGTTGCGGTCGTGTTGAATTACTTGATCCAACGCGGTCTAGTGAAGGCGTAAAGCTGCATTCAATTTCCCGGCGAACCGGCTGTGTAAGCTGCTGGGTGGGCTACCACTTGCGAGTGGAAAGTTACCACCCAGGCGACTCACGTCGCCGGTTCGCCGGGAAGGCCATTGCCCAAAGTTTCATCCTGTGTAAATGCACGCTTTGAATGTGAAAAGGGTTGAGTTCAAAGTCCGGTTCGCATTGTAACGGCAGGGGAAAATAGCCAGTGCTCATTTCCCATCTCGTCGGCTTGCGCCCGTTTCTGGCTCCCGATAGACTTCCCGCTGCGCGAGGCTGTCGGTGCGGAATAAGCCACCTAATTGTTACGGTAGTCCGTGCCGGTTACGGGTTCTACGAGTGGTGCGGATTGCGAGATCGACAGGTTGGGATCGCGCCGATCGACCTAGTCGGCGCGCTTCCAAGGGCTAGTGCGATTGCGCGGAATACTCGGCGTTCGGACGGGAATTTCCTGCCAGAACCGATCTTTTCGCCATGTCAAGCAAGCCCCTATATTTTAACCAGTCTAGTGCAGTCTTCGTAGTAGGACTAATCGCGCGGAATTACGGGTTTCCGGGTGACTTTGGCTCAAGCCGAGAGGAACTGCGCGTTGACTGCTTGAAAGCCTCGACATAGAGTTCGTCCGGTTGAGCCGTCACCCAAGGTTCAGCACCGACTCAGGCTTCACGGTTCCATCCCGTAGCTAAGCAAACAACCCCGACTCGCGTTCTGCTGCCCCAGTCTGGCCGCGAACACCGGGGACCACGAAACGCCCAACTAGGTTAATGATGCCGAACACCCACACTTATTGGCGAACGGACCGCCCTGCTGAGGGGTTCTATACCACCGCGTTGCCGAACGATCCCACTTTAACAGTGCGGACGTTCTTGCCGGAGCATTACGAACCGCGTTACCCCTACCCGCTCTTGGTGTTGTTCCACGGGCGAGGTAGCAACGAGGAACAAGTGCTGCGATTGGCCCCCAAACTCAGTCGGCGCAACTTCGTCGCCATCAGCCTGCGTGGGCCGACCGAAATCGGCCAGCGTGACAACGGCTTCCCCGCTTGCTCTTGGGGCGAAAACGGCGGCAGTACCGAGACCATCAGCGATTACGTGACACGGGCCGTGGAACAGACCCGGCGAACGTATCACATTCATTCCGAACGGATTTATTTGGTCGGTGTCAACGAAGGGGCCACGGCGGCTTATCGGGCCGCGTTTTTGCTCGGCGATCAAATCGCCGGCGTCGTGGCGTTGAACGGCACCCTGCCGCGACCCCAGGACAAGAACCCGCTCTTCCGACTCGATCAAATTCGCCGCCAACGGGTGTTCATCAGCCACAGCAGTGCCAACTCCGCCGTCATGCTCCCGGATGCGGTCCGCGACCAACGGTTGCTGTATGCAGCGGGTGCGCAAGTTCAGTTCAGCCAGTATCGCGCCACACAAAGCATCCCGGCGGAAATGCTCAAAGACGTGAACCGCTGGATCATCAGCAACGTGAACGCCGAACACGATTCCTACGCCCTCAAAGCCGTGAAGTGATTGGTAACGGATGCAAGTCGTGGCCACGCAATGTGGCCACGACTGCCGAACTGAAGTTAGTCCAAGTTCACCAAATTCCCGTCGGCCTTCTCGATGGCATTACGCAAATTCTGCTCGCTGATTGTGGACTTCACGAATCGCACCGAACCATCGGCCATCATCACATTGAAGCCAGCTGGCGTTCTTGGGGAGCCGAACTTGGGTAGCGGCGTCGTTTTGCTGTAGGGCAATTCTTGGGGCTTCGCCCACGGCACTTGCTCGGTGGCTTGCACCATCATGATCGTGTTCGAGAGGCCATCGGTGATCGAAGCCATCGTGACCGGCTTGCCGTCCGCTTCAAACATCGCGCCGCCACCCACGAAGGCCCGGTAGGGCGTGGTGTTGGATTGAGTCGATCTATCGTCCACCAATTGATATTGAGGGATCACCAATCGGGTTTGTGGCGCGTTGCGGACGCTATCCCAAGGCTGCGTGAGATCAATGGCTTGATACACGGGATCATGACCCATGTAAGGCAGCAAGCTGACGCGAAAACTGTTGCCGGTTTGGGTAACCCCCTGGGAATCGACGGCGTAGGGCACGACCCATTTATTGCTCACGTCGTGTTGGTTGTGCATGGCGATTGCAATCTGCTTCATGTTGTTTTGCTCCTGCGACCGCGCCGCTGCTTCACGGACTTTTTGAACAGCCGGTAGCAATAAGCCGATCATGACCGCGATGCAAGGCAGTGCGAACAGACCAAACACGCCACACACGATCAACAGGATCACCAATGTGTTCGATTTCTTCGGCACCATTCGTGGTCGGTCGTCATCGTCACGCCGGCGTCGGGCGCGGGCCGGGCGCTCGTCGCGGTCATCATCGTCGTTCTCGCGGCTAGGTTCGTTCATTGGGAATCTCCGTGGAAAGGGGTTCTTGTAGTACGTGTGATGGTAAGAAGTATTGATATTTCGACGCGGTTCATCTGCCAGCCGGTGGTTCCGGTCAATCGTCTTACAAGGATTCTTCATCGTGAAGTTGTTTTATCACGCCGAAATCGGGTCGCCTATCTTGCGGATGCGGAAAGAAGTTCGTGTTAGAATCGAATAACCGATTGGAGGTGCCTTCGATGACGATCACTGCCGAGGTCGAATCCATTCCGGCCCACACACAACCAGCGGCGCCGGCGCGGTCACACGCATGGGAGACGCGGCTTGCCCCGGTCCTGTTCGTCGTGTCGTTCGTGTTTTTATTGCTGATGGGCGGGTTCATTCATCGTGCCAGTCAACCGGAAGTGACGGCGATTGAGTTGAACGCGATGGCGATTCTGCTCGCCGTGTTATGGCCTGTTTTTCTAATGGATGCGGGCATCGCCTTTCTGCGCCGCTCGCCGACGGTGCCGCTGAAAAAAGTGATCCTCCGCGTCGTGCTTGTGGTGCTGATTCCGCCGATGCGATTGGCATGGGTACACCCGGTCACGAACCAAATTTGGTTGCCGCGAATGGGGTGGGTCGCGCCGGGTAAGGCCGTGCTGAAACGACTCGACCGGGCATTTGGCGGGCCGATGTTGATCTTCGCGTTCCTGATTCTGCCGGTGTTGGCAATCGAGTATCTCAAACTGGAAGAAACCCTCAAGCACCCCGCAATGGCGTTGGCACTTCACATTGCCACGGCACTGATCTGGGTAGCGTTTGCTTCCGAGTTTGCCATTAAGGTTTCGGTCGCACCCAATTCGCTGATGTACATGAAAGAGCGCTGGGTTGACTTGGCAATCGTCCTGCTGCCAACGCTCGAATTCATCCTGACACACTGGGTCGAAGCCGCGCCAATTGCCCGGTTGCTGCGCTTGGGGCGTGCCATCGGGCCGCAACAGATCGGTCAGTTGGGTAAAGCCTACCGGCTACGCGGGCTGCTGATGAAAGCGTGGCAAGCGCTCATGCTGTTGGAAGCCGTCTCACGCTTGCTAGGGAACACCCCCGAGAAACGGTTGCAACGCATCGAATCTCAGATCGCCGATTTGGAAGAGCAGCTCCTCGAACTCCACAACGAAGCTGTTGCGATACGTGAGCGAAATCGACCACCGATCACCGCACCCGACAGGCGGCATGACCGAGGATGATTTTGCCATCCACCGTGTCAGTCGGCATCGCTTCCCAACCCCGAACGAATCGAGCATCGGGTAATTCGTCCGCAGTCGGCAAATGATCCCAAACGGCGACCGCCGTGACCACTCCGAATCAAGTGCAGTCGTAGACAATCCAGCACCCCAGTGGCGGCGACATCCCCAATAACTAATTGAGTGCAGTTTTATGGAGCTGTGTCGTTCGACGATTGTAGACAGTGTTTGATCAGTTCAGAACCCGGAGGCCATGCTCGTATACAACCGAGCCGTCGTTCGGATTGTGAATTGCAGATACTGACCCGTCTTGAGAAATGACAAAGGCGAACGAATCGGGGACGGACATTACATAGGCCAGTGCAGACTGAAGTCGTGACCCTCGTTTCTTCACCACTTCGTCGTAAGTCTGTTCTTCGCCATTTTCGTTCACGATGCGACAGGTGCTTAAGCTGCAGTTGGATCTGTCGATGATGGCATTGAATGCGACGACTTTGCATGTGTAGTCTATCACAATTGCCCCATCCATGCCTGCCAAGTGTGAGATTGAGACGATGATCTTCTCAAGTATCGCAGTATCCGAAGACACGGTCACAGAATTGCCTATGGGTGTACCACGTTCAGCCATAGCCATTGCGTTGTTTAGTCCACCTGCCGAGTTAAGATGCAAGGCAACATCATTCCAGTACCGCACCAGAGCTTGTTGCAGTGAGAGGCTATTGAGCCAGCGAGAGGACGAGAACTGTTTGTTTTCGGGGACTTTGGCGATTAGCAACACCCCTCCATGCCCAAGTCTTTCGATGGCTTCTGCAAGATCGTTGAATATGTCTTCGAGCGACTCTACTTTGCCTTGCGTAAGACAAGTCAGTCCCGACATCAGATTTGCAGTCAATGCACGCATCACATTACAGTACTGAAGTAGCGATTCTTCGGAAATTTCGCCCGCCTTGTAGACCAACGCGATTCCACAGGTAGACATCTCAATGTTGCCAGGGCCTCTGATAAAGAGCTTTAGTGGATTGGCAGACCGGAAGGAACTATGGCCCAACTCGCGCATTTCGTTGAGAATCGTAATTTTTATGCCTGCGATCGATAACTTTTTGTTGTCACTGACACAGCAAATGTGCCCGCCAATGGGAACAGCATGCGCAAGTTTTGCTATCTCTTGGCTCGTGAGTTGGGTAGGAGAGCTAAAGGTATGGTGTACATCTCCTTTACACTCATTTCTATAGCTCATCAGGCATACCGATGGCCATCTGCCTTCGTCTGGAATCATACTTGCGTAGAAAACGATTTTGACAAATTCTTCGACTTCATTTGTAGGCAGATCGAGTTTGAAGTGGTAATCGCTACCTTGTTGACATTCATCAAATCGTTTCCCAGCGCGTCGAGCGAATTCGGCGATGTCTGCCATGATTTCTCACACTGAGGGTTTGAAAAGCCGATCATTGTGTTAAGGTGTTTGATAATCGCCTCGAACCTGTCGAGCATGGCAACGAGTTCGGGCATGGCTGCCATCATGGCCAACTGGTTCTCACACAAGGTGTCGCGGCTGTGTGCAGTGATCAAGCTACGCAATCGAGGCATTTATAGTCCGGAACTGAGTACCAACCGTCTTCACGATCCGCATCAGAAGCGTCGCGGTAACGGCCATCAGGTCTGCTCCACTTACCCCGGATATCCGGTTCATCAGGTTTGCTCCGTTTGGCAAACCAAATCGCCAAGAGCGTAGTGGTCACAGCAATCGAGACTCCCGTGAGTCCGACCAAAAACAAAATACCAAAACTCATAACGTGGTCTCCTTCCGAACCCAACCTCACTGTTAGCGTACCCGAAATTTCACGGTCGTGCGAACGGATCGCCATCGTTCTCGATTGGGGTCAACGACTTCAATCGTCAGGATGTACAGCCCCGGTTTACTCGGGACAGCGAAACGAAGCGAGTGGTGATAATCGCGTTTGGGACTGAGGGTAAACTCGCGGACGGGTTTTGAGATGAGCCGATTGCGGTCGAGCGGTTCAGCCGAGTTGTCTACGACTTCTCGGATGCGGAGTTCGCAATTCAAGATCGTCGAGTAGCCCTCGCCTTCGGTCGGAGAAATCGTGGGAACCGAGGGGGCGTTCCCGATCTCGATGTAAAGGTCGGCCAAGTCGTTTGACTTGTACGCATAGCCGTCCGGCAGGGGTTGGTAGTGGCCAAACTCGGGGGCGGTGTTGCAACAAAACACAACCTTATTAATCGACAGCGAAGCCTTCTCGGATAGGGCACGAATCGGTAATTGCAGTTGATCCAACAGTTCCCCGACCTCGGTTGGCCCAGCGCGAGTCCAGTTCATTTGGGAGGCATGCACAATCGCCGGGATCAGTTGTAACATCAACTCTTGATTCGGCGGATCGAGTGCCTTCAAATGCTCGATTGCTAATTCCGGTTGCTTGTTCAAATACGCCCGTACTGCCGCAACCAGGGGTGGGTCCGGCGGCAAATTCGGCGTGATGACAATTGGGCCAGGCGGTTGGGATTCATTCGGAAGAGTCGGGTCGTTTACCATCGACACGACGGTCGAAGAGGGTGTCTGAACCGGCGGTGGATTTTTCAAAACAGTCTGCCCCGGCGCACGGGGGAACTCGGCAAAGCTATCCTTTTTGGGAACCGGCGTGGACGGCACAACAGGTGCGGAAACTTTTGGCTCCAAGTTGCGATCCGAGCGCAGCCCCGAGACACAAGCCGGTAGCGCCAACGCGCTCACGGCCAGCCCGAATAGCAAACCCCAGCGGTACGCAACCATCCGGAACCTCACAGCCAATTCACCCCCGGTGAACTCTGGGCTATACCCCGCTGAATAGTCCCGGTCAAGAGCCAAGTGCGACGTGAATAAAGCAACTGCTGGCCGGGTCTGGTAAATTTTTCTGGCTCAACACTTTAAGGGTATTCGGCCCTGAAAGGGCCGTTCTGTCAGCCCAGGGCGATGCCCTGGGAACGGGGAACGGGCAATGATCTGTCTCGTTCAATCCCGATGCTCGTCCGTTCAATCCTGACTATGGCAACCGGCGTGAGTTTCCCAGGGCATAGCCCTAGGCTGACAGAGCGGCCCCTACAGGGCCGAAAACCAAGCGAAATCACTTGCCAGAACAATTTGCCAGTCTCCTGCTGGCCTTACAAAAAACTAAACACTGGCGAGTGGGCGGTTTTGCCGCTAATATCTTCATCCATCGCGTGCAATTGCGATACCCGCCTTTTGTCGGCTCGCCGACGCCTGTTTCCGAATCTATTGAGGACTACTCATGGTGCGCTACTCTCTTGCCGCGTTTTCGCTCGGCATAATGCTGCTTGGTGGGACAATTGGCCACGCCGCCGACCCGAAACCGCCGGCTGGCTTTAAGGCGGTGTTTAACGGCATAGACCTGAGTGGCTGGCACGGTTGGGCCATCCATGAAAAAGGGGCTGGGCCACTCGACATCAGCAAGCTTTCGGCTGAAGATCAACAAGCGAAAATCGCCAAGTGGACCGAAGATGCCAAGAAACACTGGACGGTGCAAAACGGCGAACTGGTCAACGACGGCAACGGGGCGTTCCTGGCTACAGACGAAGAACTGGGCGATGTGGAATTCCTAATCGACTACAAAACGGTTGCCACAGCTGATAGCGGAATTTACCTGAAGGCCGCTCCCCAAGTCCAAATCTGGGATTACACCGACAAAGCGAAGTTCAACATCGGTGCCGACAAAGGCAGTGGTGGGTTGTGGAACAACAGCCCTGGTGCGCCTGGGAAAGACCCGTTCGTTCTGGCCGATAAACCGTTCGGCGAATGGAACAGTTTCCGCATCCTGCAAGTTGGTGAAATGACCACGGTGTATTTGAACGGCAGACTCGTCGTCGATCACGCTCGGTTGGAAAACTTCTGGAACCGCAAGTTGCCACTTGCTCAGAAGGCGTCGGTGCTGTTGCAAACCCACGGCGGCGAAATCCGCTGGCGGAACATTTACGTTCGCCCCATTCCGGTTGCCGAAGCCAATGCGATGCTGGCGAAGAAAGCCGGCGACGGTTTCAAGTCGGTCTTCGACGGCAAGACACTCGACGGCTGGGCCGGTGCGGTGAACGATTACGAAGTGAAAGACGGCGTGATCGTGTGTAAGCCCAAGAAGGGCGGCAACCTGTACACGAAAGAAGTGTTCAGCGATTTCGTTGCCCAAGTCGAGTACAAGCTTCCACCCGGCGGCAACAACGGCTTGGCGATTCGGTACCCCGGCAACGGCGACCCTTCAATAACCGGGATGTGTGAAGTTCAAATCCTGGACGACACGGCCAAGCAATACGACAAAATCGACCCGCGTCAGTCCAACGGTTCGGTCTATGGGGCGATCCCCGCTGCACGTGGTTACCTACGCCCGACTGGCGAATGGAACTTCATGCAAGTCACCGTGAAGGGGCCGAAAATCGTCGTTGAACTCAACGGCACCCGCATTACGGACGGGGACATCAGCCAAGTGAAAACCTTCATGCGCGATCCGAAAACACCGCACGTTGGCAAAGATAACACCGAAGGCCACTTCGGTTTCGCCGGACACAACGACCCTGTCGAATTCCGTGCGGTGAAGATTAAATCGTTGAAGTAACGACTCCATTGAAGCCTGAGTGCGATCCCCGCACTCAGGCTTTTGCTCCCGCCAATTCCACTTTCTAATTTACGAGATTTAACCCATGACCACGTCCCGCATCACACGCCGGTCTGCGCTGAAAGTTGCCGCCGCCGGTTTGACGGTTCCGTTCGTTTACCGCCTCCATTCCGCGACAGCGGCGCCAAGCGAAACGCTACTCCATGCGGCCATCGGCGCCGGTGGCATGGGAGCATCGGACATTGGTTCACTGACCAAGAGCAAGCACCTGAAACTCGTGGCCATCGCGGATGTCGATGCCAAGTCGATTGCAAGCATGAAGCAGAAGTTTCCGGACGTGAAAGTTTACGCCGATTGGCGCGAACTACTCGACAAAGAAAAGCAGATCGACTCGGTGAGTGTTTCAACTCCGGACCACATGCACGCCTGCCCCACGATGCGGGCGATTCGCATGGGCAAGCACGTCTACACGCAGAAGCCGTTAACGCAGACGATTTACGAAACCCGCAAGCTGACGGAGGCAGCACGCGAGAAGAAAATCGTCTCACAGATGGGGATTCAGATTCACTCGCACCCGGTGCATCGCACGGTGGTCGCCACGATCCAAGCCGGTGCAATCGGGAAGGTCAAAGAAGTTCACTCGTGGAGTGGCAAGATGTGGGGCGACATGGCGGTGAAGCCGGACCGCCACGACCCGGTTCCGGAGAACCTCAACTGGAATCTGTGGCTCGGCGTCGCAGCCGATCGACCGTTCATCGGCAACGGCTATTACCACCCCGGCAACTGGCGCAAGCGGCTCGACTTCGGCACCGGCACGTTCGGGGACATGGGTTGCCACATCCTCGACCCGGTGTTCGGCTCGCTCGGCGTGAAGGATTTGAAATCGGTGCAATCCGAAGGCAACGCGCCCAACGCTACTAATTGGGGATTACATGCCCAGGTGAAGTACACGTTCCCCGGCAGTGAGTTCACCACTGAGACCGTCACCGTGACGTGGTACGACGGCAACCGCCGACCACCGGAGGAAATCACGAAGTTGATCACCCCGCACAAGTTGTCCGATCAAGGCTCGATCTACATCGGCGAAAAGGGCGTGATGTACTCCCCGTACATTGGGAAGCCGATTTTGTTGCCCGAGGACCAGTTCAAGACTTACAACCTCCCCGAACCCGGCGGCGCCGATCATTATTTGCAATGGGTCGATGCCGCCCGTGGCGTCGGGAAAGCCTCCGCCCCGTTCGACTACGCCGGACCTCTCACCGAGATGGTGCTGCTGGGCTGCCTCTCGACTCGCTTCCCGAAAACGAAGCTGGAGTGGGATCCGATCAAAATGAAAGTGACCAACGTCGAAGAAGCCAACAAGTTCGTTCGCCGGATCAACCGCAAGGGCTGGGACGAGGAAGGGTTTTAGATCGAAGTCTGTGGTGATTTTCAACCAATTGAACCGCTTTCCTAAAGAGGTTCAGACCTCACTTTGTTCGCGTACTGTTTGCGAAACTTGGCGACTTTGGGTGTGACCACGAACGCGCAGTAGGGCTGATAGGCGTTGCCGCGATAGTAGCCTTGGTGGTATTGCTCGGCGGGATAGAAGGTTGTGAGTGCGGTCACTTCGGTGACGATGGGGTCGGGGAAATACTTCGCGGTTGCCCACTCCTGGATCACGGCTTGGGCGACTGCTTTTTGAGCGTCGTTGTGGTAATAAATGGCGGAGCGATATTGCGGGCCGGCGTCGTTGCCTTGCCGGTTTAGCGTCGTGGGGTCATGCGTAGCGAGGAAGATTTCGACCAGTTCGCGGTAGTCAATGGTGCGCGGATCGAACGTGATTTGCACCACCTCCGTATGTCCGGTTGTCTTGGCGCAGACTTGCTCGTAGGTGGGGTTCACGACGTGGCCACCGGCGTACCCGGAGACCACCGATTCGACGCCTTGCAGTTGCTCGAAGACGGCCTCGGTACACCAGAAACAACCACCACCGAAGGTGGCAACGTCTTGCGTTTCGGCGCGCGGATCGCTCATGAACTACTCCTGGTCGGATTCACGGATTGCAAAAAGCTGGCCACGGCACGGTTGAACAGATCAGGCGTTTCGAGGTTGCTCAAGTGCCCGGATAATGGCAGTTCGACCAGGGTGGCATTCGGAATCGCGTTGGCTAACTTCTTCGCAACGTCGGGCGGCGTGATAAGGTCTTCATCGCCGACGATCACGAGCGTTGGCACGCGGATGGCGGCAAGGGCGGGTGTGGCGTCCGGGCGGTCTCGCAACGCCACCAGTGCCGCAAGCATGCCTTCCACGGATTGTTCTGCCCCCACGCGCCGGACTTCGGCGACGACGGCGGGGCGTTCTTGGTGAGTGGTGAGGCCGAGTATTTTCGGCAGCATTTGTTCCGTCAACACTGCCACGCCGACTTCTTGAACCAGTGCCATCGACTTCGTGCGGCCTTCTTTCGCTTCGGCGGAATCGCCCTCGGCTTTCGTGTCGGCCAAGATCAAGCCGCGCAGTTTCTCCGGGTGTCGCCGGGCGAATGCCAAGGCGACGTAACCACCCATTGACAACCCACCCAACACGACGGATTCCGTGATCCCGATCCCGACCAAAAAATCCGCAATGGCGTCGGCCATGCCATCGACACCCCAGCCTTTAGCCGGTAGAGATGATCCCCCGAAACCATACAGGTCGGGTGTAATGACCCGGTGGCGTTTTGCCAATCCCTCAACTTGCATCGTCCACATTTCGCGCGTTTGGGGGAACGCATGGAGCAACACGATCGGCGAGCCGGTTCCGGAATCGTCGTAGGCGATTCGGTCCGATTGGTTTGCAGCCGTCCAGTTATTCATGGTTCGTTCCGGGGTATTTCCCGTAAGCTTTTAGAAGATCGCCAGTAATCCGATATAGCCCACCGCACTCCATGCTACTCATGAAGACATCCTTGAACATGACTCGGATACCATCTGCAAATCCAACGCCATTTTTTAGAGTGGCGACTTTTTTCATGGGCTTGCTGCTTGCAGCCGGTTGCGTTCGGCCTCAACCGACGATCGTGCCCACGAAACCCCCTGATGTGATCGTAGACAAACCCGGCGTGGAAATGGTCACGGACTTTGAAGATTTCACAGGTCGAACCGACGCGGTTGCCAGTGTCGAACTTCGCTCTCGGGTGACCGGGTACTTGAACTCGCCGGTGCATTTCAAAGACGGTGCCGACGTGACCGAAGGCACCCTCTTGTTTCAGATCGACCCCAAGCCGTACCAAGCCGAAGTGGACCGCACGGAAGCCTCCGTGCGGTTAGCCGAAGCGCACTTTTCCCGGATCAAAAAAGACTACGAGCGGACCCTTTCGTTGAAGGGCAGTAAGGCCATCAGCGATGAAGAACTCGACAAGAGTGCCGGCGATAAAGCGGAGGCGGATGCCAGTGTTGGCGTGGCAGTTGCAGCAAGAAAGTTGGCGTTGCAGAATTTAGAGTTCACTAAGATCGTGGCCCCGATGTCCGGGCGGATGAGCCGTCGGTATGTGGACCCTGGTAACCTGATTAAGACGGACGAAACCTTGCTGTCACTCCTCGTGGTTCTCGACCCAATCTTCGTCTATTTCGATGTCGATGATCGCACATTGCTGCGGACCCGGCGGTTGATTGCGGAAGGAAAGATGAAGTCGGCCCGCGACGGCAAGACGACTGTCTCGATTGGACTTCCAGACGAAGACGGCTACCCCCGTGAAGGGGTTGTCAACTTCATTGATAGCAAAATTGATGCGGGTACCGGTACCCTACGGGTTCGTGCGGAAGTGCCGAACAAAGCCTTGTTGCTTTCCCCCGGCTTATTTGTGCGGGTTCGCGTCCCAATTGGGGAACCGAAACGCGCAATACTTGTTCCGGAAGAAGCCATCGGCACCGACCAAGGCCAGAAGTTTGTTTACCTGGTCGATGACAAAGACGAAGTCGTGTACCGCACGGTGAAATTGGGCAGTGCCTACGGCCAGAAACGGGTGATCGAGTCCGGACTCGCCGAGACTGACCGGGTGATCGTTAGCGGGCTGCAACGGGTCCGACCCAAGGTCAAGGTGACGGTGAAGACTACCGAAAAGCCAAGTCCCGGCGACAAGGTCGAAAAATCAACCGCCCCGAGGACGACCACGCCGACTACGAGTACCGGGCGGGTGGAAGCGGCCCCGGCCCCGCGAGTCGTAGTCGGCTCGTAACCGGTTCGATTTTCCGACTCAGTGGGTCACCAGCGTGCTACCGAAATTCTTCATCGACCGGCCAATCTTTGCGAGTGTCATTTCGATCCTCATCACACTGGCGGGGGGATTGGCGGCGTTCACATTGCCGATCTCGCAGTTTCCCCCCGTCACACCGCCCACGATCCAAGTCGATTGCAACTACCCCGGCGCGAGTTCCAAGATCGTCTCCGAGACAATTGCGGCGCCAATCGAACAGCGCGTCAACGGCGTCGAGCGAATGCTGTACATGGCCTCGCAGTGTACGAGCGATGGTTCCTACACGTTGACCATCACGTTTGAAACGGGAACAAATCTGGACCTCGCGCAAGTTTTGGTTCAGAACCGCGTCAATCTGGCTCTACCTGAACTACCGGACGTGGTCCGGGCGACCGGGGTCACAACACGCAAACGCTCACCGGAGATTTTGCTGACGATCAGCATGAACTGCCCCGACGAGCGCTACGACCAACTCTACCTCAGCAACTACGCCGTCACGCATGTTAAGGATGAACTCGCACGGATTGATGGAATCAGTGACGTGACGGTTTTCGGGCAACGCGATTACAGTATGCGGATCGCCGTTGACCCTGATCGACTCAATGCCCGTGGGCTGACTGCACTTGATGTCGTGGCCGCGATTCGGGGTCAGAACCTGCAAGTCGCGTTGGGGCAACTCGGCAGCGACGACGGCGGGGTGGGTGGGGCAAAACAAATTCCGATGATGATCGTCGGGCGGCTCACCGACGAGCACGAATTCGGTGCGATCATCGTGAAAGCCACGCCCGACGGTAAGCTGATTCACGTCCGGGATGTCGCCACCGTTGAACTCGGCGCTCGGGTCCAGGATGTGGCTAACCGTTTCGATAACAAGCCCACAATCGGCTTGGCGATCTTCTTGTTGTCGGACGCCAACGCCCTGGATACGTCCGATGAAATCAAAGCCAAGATGGCGGTTTTGAGCCGCGATTTCCCGGACGGCGTGCTGTACGAAATCGGCTACGACACCACGCCGTTCATGCGCGAGTCGATTAAGGAAGTGTTCAAAACACTCCGGGATTCGATCATTCTCGTGGCACTGGTGGTGCTGGTGTTCCTGCAAACGTGGCGGGCGGCGATCATCCCGCTGGCCGCCGTGCCGGTGGCGATCATTGGCACCTTTGCCGCCATGTGGGTCGTGGGGTTCGGGTTCAACAATCTCACGTTGTTCGGTCTCGTGTTGGCCGTGGGTATTGTGGTCGATGACGCAATTGTCGTCGTAGAAGCCGTGCAGCATCAGTTGGAGTTGGGCTATGCCCCGAGGGAAGCCACGTTGCGGGCCATGCACGAAGTAGCCGGGCCGGTGGTCGCGGTCGGGGCCGTACTCGTGGCGGTGTTCGTTCCGTGCGCGTTTTTCTCAGGCATCGTGGGGCACTTCTTTCGCCAGTTCGCATTGACGATTGCAATCTCCACGATCATCTCGACGTTCAATTCGCTCACCCTTAGCCCCGCTCTCGCTGTTGTGTTGTTACGTGCTAAAGGCGTTCGGCCGGACGTCCCCACACGGGTGATGAACGGGTTGTTCGGCTGGTTCTTCTGGCTCTTTAACCACAGCTTCGAGTTGGCAGGCCGTGGCTATGTTCGGATTGTGCGGTCCGTGATCCGGGTGCCGTTGATCGTGCTGTTCGTGTACGGCGGGTTGCTCGCCCTAACCTACTGGGGCTACTTGCGTCTGCCGACGGGGTTCATTCCGCAACAAGACAAGGGGTACCTGATTGCGAGCATTCAACTTCCCGATGCCGCATCAGCCCAACGGACGCGGGTTGTGATTAACCAAATCACGGACATCGCAATGAAGACCCCCGGCGTGCGCCACGTCAACAGCGTGGCGGGAAACTCATTTGTGCTCAGTGCCTACGGCTCGAACTTTGGGTCGATGTTCATCATCCTGGACAACTTCGAGGATCGGCGAACCCCGCAGCTTTACTCGGAAGCCGTCGCCGCCGAATTGCGGAAACGGATTAACGCCGAGGTTCCGAGTGCGCAAGTTAACATCTTCGGCGCGCCGGCGGTACCGGGGTTGGGGCGGGCCGGTGGGTTCAAGTTGATGGTCGAAGACCGTGGCGATATTGGCCCGCGGATGTTGCAGGGGCAAACCGAAAACCTCATGGACAAAGGGAACCAACAACCGGGCCTGATCGGGCTGTTCAGCGTTTACCGCACGAACGCCCCGCAACTGTTCATCAAGGTGGATCAAGCCGCGTGTTCCGCACAGGGGATTGATGTCCGCGACATTTACGGCACGATGCAGGCGACGCTCGGTGCCCGGTACGTGAACGACTTCAACCGCTTCGGCCGGACGTGGCAAGTGAACGTCCAAGCCGCACCGACGTTCCGCAACGACCCGGAAATGATCCGCCGCTTAAAAGTGAAAAATGCCGCCGGACAACTCGTCCCCATCGGCGCCGTCGCGGAAGTCCGAGAGATCACTGGGCCGCTCGTCCAGACCCGGTACAACATGCACCCCGCGGCGGCCATCAACGGCAACATCAAGCCCGGTACGAGTAGCGGTGAAGCCTTCGCAATTATGCAACGCCTCGGAGAGTTAGAGTTGCCACAGAACATGAAAACCGAGTGGACCGAACTGGCGTTCATCGAGGAACGGTCGCGGGAAACGGGGTTCGCCGTCTTCGGGATTGCGGTCGCGGTCGTGTTCTTGGTCTTGGCGTTCCTTTACGAAAGCTGGTCGCTACCCCTGGCCGTGATCCTGGTGGTGCCGATCTGCGTGTCGTGTTCCCTCGCCGGCGTCGGGGCGTTGTCGCGCGAAAAGATTGAGGTCGTCGATTTTGACGTGTCGGTCGCCGGGCAGAGCTTCAACCCGATCACAAGCCTCGGGATTGCGAAGCGGGAAGAATACGTTGATGTCGAGCTGGCGCGCCGGTTGGGGATCGCCAAGCAGGACGTGAACGTGTTCACCCAAATTGGCTTCGTCGTGCTGATCGGGTTGGCGTGCAAAAACTCCATCCTCATCATTGAGTACGCAAAGCGCCGCCGGGAGGCCGGGGCGGATCGGTACACCGCGATTTTGGAAGCGTGTCACCTGCGATTGCGCCCCATCTTGATGACCTCAGTGGCGTTCGTGCTTGGTGTCCTACCACTGGCGTTAGCGCAAGGGGCCGGGGCTGAGATGCGGACGGCGTTGGGTGTCGCGGTCTTCTCCGGCATGTTGGGGGTGACGATCTTCGGCATCTTCCTCACGCCCGTGTTTTACATCCTCATCGACTGGCTGGCGCACGGTTGGCTGGCCCGATTGAAATGGGTTCGGTGGCTGGGGACGGCGTCACGCTGGCTGTTCGCTTTCGGCTTTGTTCGTCCGGCGATTCGTTACATTCTTCGGCGTGGCGTGGGTACTCATAGTGGTTAGTGGACAGTGGATGGTGGATAGGAAAGCCGAAGAAAGATTTCCTTCCTGTAGTGGTTAGTGGATAGTGGATAGTGGTTAGTGGACAGTGGATAGTGGATAGGAAAGCCTAAGAAAGATTTCCTATCCGCTATCCACTATCCACTATCCACTGTCCTCTTCCCGCTATCCGCTATCCACTATCCACTGTCCACTAACCACTTTGTTCATCCCCTGGCCCGCGCGACTTGAGGCTTCCGTGTTCGCACGCTTTTTCATCGAACGTCCCATTGCGGCGGCGGTACTCTCGATCTTGCTCACCCTCGGTGGCTTGGTGGGGCTGTCACGGTTGCCGATTGCCCTGTACCCCGAGATCACGCCGCCGACGGTGGAAGTCGCTGCGGCCTATCCCGGTGCCAACTCACGCGATGTGGAAAACACCGTTGCCGCCCCGATCGAACAGCAGGTCAACGGCGTCGAAGGCATGTTGTACATGTCGTCCACGTCCGGCAACGACGGCTCCTATACCCTTACGGTGACGTTCAAGCCTGGCGTCGATTTGAACATCGCGCAAGTGCTGGTCCAGAACCGCGTCAACCTCGCGGAGCGGGTGTTGCCGGACATTGTGCGCCGTCGGGGTGTCTCCGTGAAGAAGAAGTCCACGGGCCAACTGATGATCGTGAACCTGCGGTCACCGGATCAATCGCGCAACGATATTTACCTGAGCAACTACGCCACGATTCAACTCCGTGACGAACTCGCCCGCCTCGAAGGTGTCGGCGACATTCAATTTCTGGGCCAACGCGATTACAGTATGCGGGTGTGGCTCGATCCGGACAAACTCACGGGCCGCAATCTCTCAGCCGCCGACGCGGTTCACGCGATCGAACAACAAAACGCCCAAGTCGCCGCCGGCCAGATCGGTCAACCGCCCGCCCCGAAAGGCCAGACGTTCCAGTACACCATCAACACGCTGGGCCGCCTCGAAGACCCGACCCAGTTCGGCGACATCATCCTCAAAACCGATGCCGAGGGGCGTGCCGTTCACTTGCGGGACGTGGCCACGCGGATTGAACTGGGCGCCGTCGGCTACGACCAAACTTGCACACTGGACGGGCAACCGTCGATCGCACTGAGCATCTACCAACTTCCCGGCACCAACGCGCTAGACACCGCACGCCGGGTCAAAGAGAAGATGACCGAGCTACGCACGAAATTCCCAACCGGCGTCGATTACTCGATCGTCTACGACACCACGCCGTTCATCGAAGAATCCGTGCGCGAAGTCTTCCTGACGTTACGGGACGCGATCATTCTCGTGGCCATCGTGATGCTCGTGTTCTTGCAAAGCTGGCGGTCCGCGATCATCCCGTTGGCGGCAGTTCCCGTGGCGATCATCGGGACGTTCGGCGCGATGGCGCTAGCCGGGTACAGCCTCAACGCGCTCACGCTGTTCGGCCTCGTGCTGGCCGTGGGGATCGTGGTGGATGATGCCATAGTGGTTGTGGAAGCGGTCGAGCATCACATTGAACTTGGGAAATCC
>JAYSXU010000976.1:0-2282 GCA_043716965.1 Fimbriiglobus sp. | reverse complement strand
CGCCGAGGCGGTCGTAGATTTCAACCAGCCCGTACAGCAACCGGGTTTGATCCGCATCCGGCCAACTGTCGATTTGGGTAGCGAGCGGTTCAATCGGTCGAAGGTGGGCGGGGTCGCGTGCGTAAAGGTCAGCCCGTGATAGGCGAACGTCCGGGCCATCACCGGCAGCGGCTTGGGCTTCGTCCAAAATTCCCAGCGCCGCAGAGACACCGGCCACTTGTGCGACCGCATCGGCCAAGGCCACCCACAACCCGATGTCACCGGGTCGGCGCTTGGCTTCTGCCTGCAGGATTGCGGCGGCTTGGCGGTATTCCCCGCGTGCTTGCGCTACCTCCGCCCGAAGCTGAATCGGCTCCGAGGACGCTGGCCCGTAAAGCTTGCCAATCTCTGCCGTGACGCGATCGAGTTGTTGCCATTCTTGCGGCTGACCGTTCGCCAATTTCAACTCACGGGCTTTGAGTCGCAACAGCGTGGCATGAGTGCTGGCCCCGGCAAAATTGGATCGCACGGCATGTTGGTACTCTGTAATCGCGTCCCCCGTCCGACCCACCGTGAGGTAAGACTGGGCCAAGCCGATGCGGGCCGCAAGGTGGTTGGGGTCTTTGTTCAGCAGTAATTTCAGCGTGTCTTGTTCTTGCGTCGTTTCGCCACGCCGTTGGTAGCAGACGGCCAACAACAAGTGAGTTTGGTTTTCAAGCCCTGGAAGATTGACCGCATCGGTGCGAAGACTGGTCAAGAGTTCAACTGCAGTGCCCCAACTGTTGGCACGCATCGCTAGACGCGCTTTGAGGTACTTCACTTGCAACTTCGCTTGGGCGGTAGTCTGGCCTTCGAGTTTCTTCACGATCGCTTCGGACCGGTCGGTTTCACCGAGTTGCACGAGCAAATCCGCGAGGGGTACGAGCAGCTCGAAGCTATTTTTAACGCGATTCATCCCTTCTTCCAGCACGGCAACGGCGGAGCCAATGTTGCCCATGTTCAAATCGAGCCAGGCCAAACTGCGGACCGTGCGCTCGTCTTGGGGATAAAACCGCATCGCATCGACGAGGCAATCGCGGGCTTCGACGAGCTTGCGTTGCTTTTGATACTGCTCGGCAAGCATCAACAAGGCGTTGGCGTTTTCAGGGTCCAGTTCGAGGGCTTTCTGTAAATCCGGAATGACCTTGGCGGCACTTCCATCTTGTTGCTCGAACCGGGCGCGGGTGAGGTACGCTTCGGCATCGTGTGGCAACGCAACCACCAGTTGGTCAATGATCGACTTGGCTTCGGGTGGTGACTTCAATTCTCGCCACAGGTATTGTGCGTAACGCTGATAGGCGGTTGGGTCACGTGGGTCGGTCTTGATCGCGGTTTCGTAACTCTTTCGCGCGTCGGGCACTTTCTGCAACGCACCTTGGGCGGCGGCTTGTCGCTGCCACAGTTCGGCATCGTCGGGGAATTCTTTCAACAGTAGGCCCGCGTGCATTTCGGCATCAGTGTACCGGCCAATCCGCAGGCATGCGATCAGCGCATCGCGGCGGATGGCATGGCGATTCGGATCGCTCCGCAAAATCTTGTCGTACAGCAGCAACTGGTCGCTGGGGTCACGATTCGACCGCTCCTTCATAAGCGCTGCAAGCCGTTCAAGGGCATCCGTATCGGTGGGTTTGAACTCCAGGTACTGCCGGAGGTAATGAATGGCCGTGTCCGTCTTGCCGTTGTCCACGGCGTGGTCGGCTTGCCGCTTCAACGCATCCGGAATGCGGCTCGCTTGGATCGTATGGAGGCCCGCGATGGCTCCGCATCCGCCCAAAAGAATGAGGACGAGTTTCACGAGGAAAAACTTGTTGATCGTCGGCATGAGTCTGCATCCCTGCATCGCCGGGGTCGGTCGGACGTTCCAGTCCCGCACCATCCAGTGCAAAAACCCCACGGCAAGAGAAAGATGGTAATAGGCAAAATGGGTTGGGGTCAACCGCAACTGCGCGGGGAAGTGTGTTGGAAGTGAGAAAGCCCACGAACGATCGTTCGTGGGCTTTGTGTGTGGTAAGTTTTCTGTGTCGTAGACCTAATGTGTCACATCACTTGATGATGTTGGAATACTTGCCAGCGATCAGGTCTTTCAGAATCGGCTTCACGACGCTGCCCGGAATCGTCCAAGATTCGACCCGCCCGGCCCGCGCGATGTTGATGCCCAGGACGTGGCCTTCGAGATCCACCAAGGGGCCACCACAATCGGTCGGCTTCAGGATGGTGTCGTGTTGAATGACGGCCGGAAAGCCGGTGCGACGCCCCGACAATGC
>JAYSXU010000975.1:0-2282 GCA_043716965.1 Fimbriiglobus sp. | reverse complement strand
TGATCGACGGCGTGGACGCCCCGTTGATCGCCGCCCAGATGGAGACGACCGGGATGGGGCCGCAAGTCCGGCTCCAGTTTGAAGGCTGGCCGGCGGTGCAGTTCGCGGGCTGGCCGTCGGTGGCCGCAGGCACGTTCGGCGGCCGAGTGAGGCAGATCGATTCAACAGACGACGGCCACGGGCGGTTCCGCATCCTCGTGGAGCCGGAGGAAATGTTCGACGGGGATCGGTGGCCGGAGGGGGTTTACTTGCGCCAAGGCAACCAAGCGATCGGCTGGGTGTTCCTGAACCGGGTGACGTTGGGGTACGAACTCTGGCGACAGTTCAACGGCTTCCCGCCCGTCGTCGCCCCGAAACCACCCGACAAGAAAGACGGTGGCAAGCCACCGAAGGTAAAATCGCCATGACCTGGAAGCCGACGTGGCTAATTCCGTTTCTCGTGGTGATGGTCGCCGCCGTTTTTGGGTGCAACGGTCCCCAGGTCAACCCACGGTCGGTCACGGCGGGTACGCAACGTGTGGAGCGGCTTCCCACTTCCCAGGTCGGGCCGGGAACGCAGTCCGTTCCGGATGTGAAACAAACCGTCTCATTGGTGGCCCACTCCGAGCCATCGCAATTTGGTAACAAGTCGATCGCCGCTCAACCACTTCTCCCGCTCACGACGACGACCCCGGAGTCGAAGCCGGGTAATGAACCGCCTGCCGCACCCAAGGCGTTGCCACCGATCCGTGGGAATCCCGCCAGCACGGGCGGGCCGTTGGGAATTGATGAAGTGCTAGATTCCGTAGAGCGTAGCTACCCGTTGCTCCGGGCCATCGAACAAGAACGTGCCCTGGCGGGTGGGCGGTTAATCTCATCAATGGGGGCGTTCGATTTCAACCTGACCGCCGGTGCGGACGGTCAAGGGACGACCTACGACAACTTCCGTTCCACGCTCGGCGTCAGTCAGAACTTGCCCGTTGCCGGACTGGGAACGTTCGCCGGGTATCGCAACGGGTCCGGCGAGTACCCGACCTACAACCTCGGCCAGAAGACCGCCGACGGCGGCGAGTTCCGGGCAGGCGTCACGATTCCACTGTTACGCGATCGGGCGATCGACCGCCCTCGTGCCAACGTCCAACAAGCCCAACTCGACCTTCAAATTGCCGAGCCGTTGATCGAGCGGCAGCGTCTCGATTTCCAACGGACGGCGTCACGAATCTACTGGAATTGGGTCGCCGCCGGCCAGCGGCTCAACGTGGTCGAGAGTCTGGTGAAGCTCGCGGTGGAACGGGACGACCAATTGAAAGCACGGGTCGAAGCCGGCCCGACGGCGAACATCGAGCGGATCGACAACCAGCAGAACATTGCACTCCGGAACGGCGTCCTCGTCCAAGCCCAGCGGGGATTCCAACAGGCCACCATCGACCTGTCGTTGTTTCTCCGGGACGCGACCGGCCGCCCGACACTCGCCGGAGCGGATCGGCTGCCGCGCTTTCCCGAGGTCCAACCCGTCGATTTGACCGTGTTCGACACGGCACTTCAGACGGCCTTCGAGCAACGCCCCGAACCCCGACGGCTCCGGTTGCAACGCGAGCGAGCGGCGGTCGAACTTCGGGTTGCGATGAACCAGACGCTCCCGACCGTCAATGCGGTCGTCGCGGTGTCGCAGGATGTCGGCTACGGGAAAAGTTCTTTGTCCGGGCCGAACGGCCTCGACCGTTCGACGTTGAGTGCCGGCCTCGCCTTCCAACTCCCGGTGCAGCAACGCGACGCCCGCGGCCGGGTCATGGTTGCGCAAGCCCAACTTGCCCAGATCGACCAACAGCTTCGTCACGCCGAGGACGTGATCCGGGCGGACGTGCAAGACAACTTCTCCGCACTGGAGCGGGCGTTCGAGTTCTACCAGCAGGCCAAAAAGCGGGTGGACCTCGCCCGCTTGGTCGCCCGTGCCGAGCGCGAACAATTGCGGCTGGGTCGCAGTGACGTACTCCGAGTCACGCTCCGTGAACAAGCCACGTTCGACGCGGAGGTCGTCGAGATCGCCGCCCAACTCGACTACTTCCGATCGCTGTGGGACTTGCGCGCGGCGTTAGGAATCGACGCCAAGTAGTAGAGAGTAGAACTGGGGTTGCGTGCCCCGGTGGTTTCCGTCCACAATCCGCACGATCGAGAAACCCGGTTCAGGATGAACTGGGGAATTAGACCTGCGGATGAGGCACGGATGCAGACTTTCACCCCGAACTCTTCGACGAATTCCCGTCCCGTATTGTGGCCACTCGTTGTCGGCACGGCACTCATTG
>JAYSXU010000974.1:0-2285 GCA_043716965.1 Fimbriiglobus sp. | reverse complement strand
TCGTGTGATTCGTGGTTCCATTACTCTTCCATGCCATCGTCGGTCATGTCATTGACTGGTGGCGGGGGTAAACCGTCCATGTAGATGTAGGGTTGCAGCGCCTCTCGGAGCCGACCACGGGCGCGGCTCAGTAGGGACTTCACGGCCTTCGTGGTTAGCTCCATGACCTCCGCGATTTCGGCGTAGTTCATGTCCTCGAATTTATTCAACACCACAGCCATGCGTTGGCGATCGTTTAATTCGTCGAGTGCCTTGCGAATGACGGCGGCGAGTTCTTGTTGTTGCAGGTGCTGGGTCGGGGGTTGATCGCGGCTGGCGGTGAGGTGGTCTGCTTGCCAGGGGCCGCTGGCGTTAGGGTCGTTGATGTCCAGGGAGACAGCCGGGCGACGCTTGCGGTTGCGCAACGAGTTGATGGCCAGGTTGTTCGCAATCGTGAACAGCCACGTCGCAAACTTTGCTTTGGGGGTGTACTTGTGCCGGGTTCGGTAGACGCGCAGGAAGACTTCTTGCGCCAAATCCTCTGCCTCTTCAGATTGCCCGACGAGGTGGTACATCACGCCGACGAGCCGGTGCTGATAACGCTCGACCAACTCCGCGAACGCCGCTTGGTCGTCGGCACGCACCCGCAACATGAGCCGGATGTCCGGGTCACGCAACGCCATCATCGCACTGGTTTGACCCGTTGACATCGTGCGACACAGGTGGGGAGTTAGGGAACGACTAAGGAGTCTATTGCATCTGGGCTTTGAAGGCCATTCCCGGCGAACCGGCTGCGTAAGCTGCCGGGTGGACAGCCACACGCGACAGGTCGGTTACTACCCAGGCGACTTACGTCGCCGGTTCGCCGGGAACGCTAAAAACTGGGGCGACGGCCTTTTCTTTCTCCGCGTTGCGGCGCAACTGGCCACAGGCGGCATCAATCTCGGAGCCTTTGCGTTGGCGGACGGTGACGCTCACGCCATTCCGTCGCAGTTCCTCAATGAACCCGCCGAGGTCCAGGTCGCGGGGACGTTTGTAGGGCAGCCCTTCGACGTTGTTCCACGGGATCAGGTTCACGTGTGACTTGCGACCCCGGAGCAGCCCGAGGAGTTCCTTGGCGTGGACGAGTTGATCGTTCAGCCCACCCAACACGACGTATTCATACGTCACCTGCCGCCCGGTTTTCTCGAAGAAATAATCCGCCGCGACCAGAATGTCCGTGATCCCGGTCTTGGTGTTCGTCGGCACGATTTCGGTGCGCAACTCGTTGTTGGAAGCGTGCAACGAGACGGCGAGGTGATATTGCTTGCCGAGGTCCGCGAGGCGGCGAATCTTCGCCGGTAGCCCCACGGTTGAAATCGTGATGTGTCGTGCGCCGATGCCGAGGCCGTTCTTGTCCCCCGCTACGGCGAGGGCTTCCATGAGGTTGTCGAGGTTCGCCAGCGGCTCGCCCATGCCCATCACCACAATGTGCGTCAGGCGGGTGGCCAACCGTCCGGACACGCTGATCTGTTCGCCGTGATCGGGGTGCGAAGTCAGATTGCGCAGTCGAACCAGTTGTTCGACGATTTCACCCGTCGTGATGTTCCGCGCCACGCCGTTCAGCCCACTCGCACAAAACACGCACCCCATCCCGCAACCGACTTGCGTGCTAATGCAGGCGGTCGCGCGGCCGTCTTCCTGGATTAGCACACACTCGATCATCTTGTCGTCGTGCAGCCGCAACAACAGCTTGTTAGTGTCGTCGTGGGCAATCAGGTGTTTCTCAACCCGCATACTGAAGACCGTGAACGCGGCGTCCAGTTCGGTTCGCAACGTCTTCGGCAAGTCGGACATTTCGTCAAACGACGTGGCCCGCGATTCCAGAACCCACCGGCGAATCTGCTTCACCCGCATCGGTGGCTGGCCGCGTTCAGCCAGCCACGTGCGCAAACTCTCGGGGGATTGGTCCAACAGCGCCGGCTTGCCAGCCAATGTTGGGCGGTCCGGGGTACCAAGCGGTTCGCCCAGTGTGTCAACGGTTATCAACGGTAAGAGTGTGGACATGCGGCTATCTTAACTCGGACTGGCCAATCGGGAAAGCAGATCGGGCGGAAAGCATCATGTTTAGGGTTAAAGATAAGAATGTTCACCACAGAGGGCACGGAGAGCCACGGAGAAAACATTAAGAACTTGTTTTGGTTTTCTCCGTGGCTCTCCGTGCCCTCTGTGGTGAACATTCTTATCTTTAACCCTCAACATGATGCTTTCCGCCCGATCCGCTTTCCCGATTGGCCAGTCCGAGTTAAGATAGCCGCATGTCCACA
>JAYSXU010000973.1:0-2288 GCA_043716965.1 Fimbriiglobus sp. | reverse complement strand
CCGACCGCGAGTGCCAGGAGGGCATCCAGTTGTTGAACCCCGGTCACGGAGACCAGCAGCAACCCCAGCACCACCGCCACGGAAGTCCACACGTCGGTCATCAAGTGGTGGCCGTCGGCTTCGAGGACCATCGAGCCATGCCGCCGACCGACCCGCAACAAGATTTGCGCCACAACCAAGTTGATGACCGATGCCGCCAACGCAATCGCGCCACCCAAACCCAGTTGGCCCAACGGCTCCGGGTGCAAGAGGTGTTGCACCGCATAGACCACCGTACCCACACCCGCCACCCCGACGAGGACGCCTTCCAGACCGCTGGAAAAGAACTCGATTTTCTCGTGGCCGTAAGTGTGGTTCGGGTCCGCCGGCCGCGACGAATACCAAAGCGAAAAGTACGCCGTCAACGCGGCCAGTAAGTTGATGCCCGACTCCAGCGCATCCGAAAACAGCCCGACGGAACCCGTGATTTGATAGGCCGTCGATTTCAGCCCAATCGTGACCACAGCCGCCAGCACCGCCAACAGAATCGGCCCGCGTAAATTCGGCTGCGACATCGGGATACTCAACCATCAGGAAACAAAACCGCCCGGCACGAAGCCGGGCGGCTATTGTAGGGTTTGTTTCATTGCGGGAGCGGTCAGCGAAAAACACAGCGGTTTTCAGTCCTTCTTCCGCAGGCTGGTGAGTTCGGCGAGGCGTTTTTCGGCTTCTTTGATGCGGGCGGGTTCGGTGTCGTGGGAGATCACTTCGCGGTAAAGTTCGATGGCCTTGGTGCGTTCGTTGAGGTTGCGATCGTAGAGCCGGGCGGCGCGGAGGCGGGAATCGGTGCGGCTGCCTTTGCGGTACTGGAACGCGCGTTCAAAATAGGCGGCGGCGCGGTCGTACTGTTTGTAGGCACGGCTCTCGTACAGGTCGCCGAGTTCGTAGGCAACGTCGGCGATTTTGTCACTGGTGGGGTGCTTATGCAGGATGTCTTGGAGTAGCACTTCGGCACGGCGTTGGTTCAAAATGTACTCGGTGCCACTGCCCTTGTTCTTGTAGTCCATCGCCATCTTGAACAGGTCGTTCGCTTCCTTGATGTTGGTCTTCGCTTCGAGATTTGCGGCGGGGACATCGAGGATGTCCAGGCGGTACGACGGCTTCCACGCGAGGTGGTAGGCTTTCAATTCGTCTTCGACCCACTTCGCCCGTTCGCGGTCCCCGGATTTGACGTAATGGTCGTAGAGCGCAATCAGGGATTGCTGATAGTCGCGCCGGGCCGCGATCACTTTCTCCACCAGTTCCGCATCGGAACTGCCACCTTTTGCGGGGGAGGGTTTTGGCGGGGTCTCCGCGCCGATGGCCAGGCAGGATATGCCACAAAACACAAATGTTGTGAGTGGTATTCGCACTCGGGAAATCGTCATGGTGAAGTCTCCTAACAGAAAAACCCACGGGCTAAGCCCGTGGGTTTTTCCCGCAGGGTCACCCGAAAACTATTTATGCGGCTCCGTGCCGCGGTTCAATTCTGGCGTCCCACTCACGGGGGAATGCGAGCTGCTTGGCGCTGCCCCACCTGGGGTCACGGGTACCTGGCTGGTACTGGTCGGCCCACCGACGGGGATGAAACTGCCCGTGGAGTTGCTGACCGGACTGTACGTCCCGGACGGGCGGGCTTCGGGGCGACCGAAGATCATTCGCCCGGCAGGGGTTTGCAACACGCTGGTCACGAGGATCGACGTTTCCTGGCCGATCAAGTTACGGCCGTGTTCGATCACGATCATCGTGCCGTCGTCCAGGTAGCCGACGCCTTGCCCCAGTTGGTCGCCGGCTTTCACGATCTTGACCTGCAAGTATTCCCCAGGCAAAGCGACAGTTTTCAGACTGTTCGCAATTTCGTTCAGATTGATAACCTCCACGCCCTGCAATTGTGCAATCTTGTTCAAATTAAAATCGTTGGTAACTACCCGCCCGCTAACGCCTTTGGCGAACAACACCAGCCGTTCGTCCACGCGAACTTTGTCCGTGTTGCGGGATTCGCCCGCGATGCCGTCGTGCATCACGAGTTCGATCTTGGTGTTCGACTGCAGCCGCTTCAGGATGTCCAACCCGCGGCGACCACGATTTCGCTTCAGTTTGTCCGAACTGTCCGCGATGCCTTGTAATTCTTGCAACACAAAGCGTGGCACGATGAGCTTGGTATCCACCACACGAGTATCACACAAGTCTGCGATGCGACCATCAATGATTACGCTCGTATCCAGAACAAGAGGCTTACTTCCCTTCAATTGTTTGGAAAACTCGACATA
>JAYSXU010000972.1:0-2291 GCA_043716965.1 Fimbriiglobus sp. | reverse complement strand
GCCTTTGAAGCGGGCTTGCAACCGATTGATGTGATTACGGTGACACGCTACTGCCCGTGGTTTCGGCAACTGGTGTTGGGTGCGACCGCCGAGCATCTTGCCTTGCTTCATGTCGTCTGGACGATCCGAACTGAAGAAGCTTGGTCGAACATCGGCAACGCCACCACGGTCTTTGATTATGCTGAAAACTTTGCGACCGAAAGCCGGAAGGTTCTCAGCGAGCATCCGGATACCTTGTTACGGATCGAATTCCCCGACGCACTTGAAGCCGAATTGGGGCCGGTTGTCCTCACCGCGCGGGGGTTGGCAATTGGTGGATCGGTGTTAGCGGACCCCGATTCCAATCTCGAAATGGTGCGTGCCGGGTCGGGGATCTGGCGGTTGCAATTCGGCCCCTATCGCATCCCGATGAACGAGCGGCTGACCGATCGGTTGTTGGCGCAATTCCGGAACTGGCTCCGGTACCGTGCGTTCAAATTGGTGCCCGCTGCCGAACAATCCCCCCCGATGCGACCCGGCCCGCAGACGGTGGTAATCCTGAACTCGCTGGCCGTGCCGTGCCCGCTTTGCAATACCGTCTGTATCCATCGTGCCGGGCGAATTGGTACACCGTGGCAAGCCTTAAAACCAACCTGAAACTGGGTGAACTTCGATGACATTGCCGACACACGTCTGGTTGCTTCGCCATGCCGAAACAGCCACCCCAAACGTCTTTCATGGTGCCGAGTCCGATGTGGGGTTAAGCAACTTGGGGCATCAGCAAGCCAACGCGGCGGCAGATTGGTTTCGCGCACTTCGACCAACTGCGGTCATCTCGTCCGGGATGCGTCGGGCGGTTGACACCGCCGCCCCAATTGCCACGGCTTGCCGGGTTCCCCATCACACCGAACCGGATTTGCACGAACGGCGTGTCGGCGCCATGAGCGGGCAATCGTTCATGCTCAGCAACGGACCGTGGGCCGAAACCGTGGCACAGTGGTCGAACGACAACACGTCGTACACCACGGAAGGCGCCGAAAGCTACGACCAAGTTCGGGAGCGGGTTGTCAGCGCTTGGAACGATGTCGTCTCCACATACCCTAGCGGTCGCATCGTGATTGTCACGCACGGGATCGTCTGCAAGGTGTTGCTGCTGACTTTGCTCGAAGGTTACGGCCCGGCGGCTTGGGACAAACTGGGCCGCGTCCCGAATGTTGCTGTCAGTGAATTATTCACTACAAATCCGGGCTGGAACGCGGCGCAACTGCTCACGGTTCCTGAACCAGTCGCCCGGCTCACAAACGGCCTCCCCACGGGTGTCGGTGTCGTTACACCTCGAATTGAAGCCTGATGGGGTATCTCGGCAAACTTGAAGCAAACTTCCCTTTAGAAACTCAACGGCATTCTCGCGTTCCGATGAAGTGTTACAGTCGGCACAACCGATAATTCTTCATAGCAACAGCACTTGTATCGCTCGTGTTGACATCACGAGAAACCATTGCGAGGGACGTGCCATGACCGGCCATGAAATGCTGACAGCGCCGATGAGCGAGACCGAAGCCACATTACGACAACAGTTGCTACAAGCCCAACGGCTCAGTAGCGTCGGGGAATTAGCGTCGAGTGTTGCCCACGAGTTTAACAACATCCTCACCACGATCATCAACTACGCCAAGATGGGGATGCGCGGTCAAACCCCGGCGGCTCAGGCCCAGGCGTTCGAGAAAATTCTGCGCGGCAGTCAACGGGCTGCCGTCATTGTGAACAGTATGCTCGGCTTCGCCCGGAACAACACCACGGCGCGGGAAGCCACGGACATCGTGAACCTTGTGGAAGAAGTGCTGTTGTTGACCGAAAAAGACCTGAGCAAGCACCGGATTCAAGTCGAGAAGCGGTTTCAAGGTCACCCGATCGCGTATGTCGTGGCGGGGCAAATCGAACAGATCCTCGTCAACCTCGTCATCAACGCCCGGCAGGCGATGCCCAACGGCGGCCGCTTGCGGATCGAAGTCAAAGAAAACGTCGCCGGGGACACGGCCGAGATCAAAATCGCCGACTCGGGGGTCGGGATTTCCCACGAAAACTTGCGGCAAATCTTCGAGCCGTTCTTCACCACGAAACAACCCGACGAACACGGCCACGGCGGTACCGGGCTGGGGTTAAGCGTGTGTCGGCAGATCATCGAGCAACATCACGGTCGAATTCGCGTGGAAAGCGTCGTCGGCAAGGGGTCCACGTTCATCGTGAAACTCCACAAGCAAGTGACGGAAGAGCGGGCAGGGTAATTTTGCTGAGCGGCGGACGTAAGTCCG
>JAYSXU010000971.1:0-6764 GCA_043716965.1 Fimbriiglobus sp. | reverse complement strand
TTGAGCACGGCCTACCTGCTTTCATTTATATGCCGTCCGGTAACCGCATATGATTTCAACAGGCTTGATGCAACATTGCGAGCACAACACTTCCCCATGCAATGATAGATCAAGCTGGACAATCGCTCAGCCCATAACCGTGTCGCCCGCGCGAGGTGATCACTGTGGGGAAAAGACGCAAGAACTTAGTCGATGCCGAAGTAACTCCGGACGAGCACGAGGTTCTATCACTTCTCGGGCAAATGGATGTTGATCCGACAACTCCCGACGTGAAGCTCACGCCGGAGCAAATTGCCAAACTTGATGCGATGATTCCCAAGGACTTCGCCGCAAAAATTGCCGAACAAGTGCAACAAGAAAAGTATCAGGGTTAGCGAACCAATTGCCCCCCGAAACAGCGACTGGCCACTCCGTGTCAGTCGCTGTTTCGTTGAATTTTATTCGCTCATTTTTTGTCCGATTCATTCCCACTCAGCATATTGATTTGTCAAGCAAAATGGTTAACGGTGCCATCAACTTGATAACGGTCTATTCTCGAACCGCAGAATCGTTCAGGACAAATGTCATGGGCAAGCAACGAAGCAAAAACCAGCTCCCTCGTCCGTTTAAGTTGAAAGTCAATGGACTTTCAGTCAACACCAGAAAGTTGCGAGCTTGTGGGATGCGATCTCAAAGCGATATCGAGGATGAATTGAGATCAGATCGCTTGGACAAACTCGTCCAATCCGGTCAGAATTAACTACCTTTTTCAGGAGAGCGATCATGACGACCCCAAATGAAAAGCCGACGAACACCCCGACGAACACAACGGGGCAAACGACCCCCGATGTTACCCTCGTGGTTCCGGTGGCAACGCCCACGCCGACCACGACAACTGAGGAAACGCACTCAACCACGTAAGCAGTGTGACATGATCCGGGGCCACACTCTGGACACGCAAAAAAATGGTTGCCCCCGACCGATCGGTCGGGTGTAATAAAGTCTACACTCTGGTCCCTTGGCTTAGCTCTCCTCGGGGACTCGCAACAAAACCGTCTCGCACGCCTCGCAGCGTCGGAAATTGTCTGTCCGCCCAATGAAATATCACGCTGATTTCCTCGACTTGATCTAACTCTCCCTAGTTTCCGGTCGCAAACCAGCCCCCCAACCTTGAAGGAAATTCGATGGCTGAGGACTCGGTTCACCCGCAGTTCTTCCGCGTTCAACTGTTGAACGCCAACTGCTCAAAAAAAAGCAACGTGATGGTTATCAAACTTGTTAAAACTCAATTTACGTTGACGCATGGGAGCAACCATGACTACGACGACAAAAGGCGACACGGAAAGCGACACGGCAGAAAAACGCATCGGCAAACAGGGTGTTGACGTGTACATGACCGTGCTCTATGTGAGCGGCGAGGTCAAAGAGTACATCACGATTTTGGATGTGCTGCTTCGGAACTATTTGCTCGCTTTTATCTGGAAGCACTCTCACGACATCCTAACACTTGAAGAGGTCTATGAAGTCTATCAGGAAATCATGCTCCGCGTAGCAATCAAAGTCGGCAACCCCGATGACATGGAGCACTCCGATTCCTGGCGGCGGCTCACCTTTGGGATCGCGCGGAACACGACACGCGAGACGTTGAGGAAACGCGGTAATGACCTGAAATTTATTCGACCTGAGTTCGACGATTTCTACACTACGACCGACTCCGACGCTAAACGCAGCGAAATGCAGAAAGAGATCGCTCTTGCGTTTTCAAACTCCGGCTTGACGGACACGGAGAAGGTTGTGATGAAAACCTATGCCGATAACATTGACGATTTCAACGACCGTGACGTTTACAAACACCTCACGGAACTGCTGGAAGAGAAATACCACCCGGACGGCTTGCCGGAAGAGCTTGCCACTGAACGCCGGTTGAAAACCGTTTGGCTGTCCGCCCGACGCAAACTCCGCGACTACCTAGTGGTGCGCGGGTACACATACCAACGAAAACATGACGGAGAACGCAATGCTAAGCCAGGTACCCTCTGACATCTTGGCCTACCTTGATGCCGATGTCGAACGATACGTCAAACCGCCAGCTGTGTTGAACGAGACGCAACAGGCCAAGCTTGACGAACTGATCGGCTTCAACTTCGGCGATAAAATCGCCAAGTTGGTCGCCGAGCAAAAGTCGCAACAACTAAAGTAACGCACAAGCTTCAACGAAAAACGCCGGGCAACCTGTCCGGCGTTTTTCGTTCACTCATACACCGCCGTCACGACTTCGCCGGCTACGTCGGTGAGGCGTTCGTCGCGGCCGTTGTGGCGGACGGTGAGTTGCTCGTGGTCGAGGCCGAGGAGGTGGAGGATGGTGGCGTGGAAGTCGTTGACGGAGATGCGGTCCTTGATCGCCTTCAGGCCGAACTCGTCGGTCTCGCCGATGGACTGGCCGCCCTTCGTGCCGCCGCCCGCGAACCACATCGTGTACCCGAGCGGGTTGTGGTCGCGGCCCTTGCTGCCTTGGCTGTTGGGGGTCCGCCCGAACTCGCTGCACCAGACGACGAGGGTGTCCTTCAACAGCCCGCGTTGCTTCAAGTCCTTCAGTAGCGCCGCGATCGGTTGATCGACGTGACCGCACATCTTTTCGTGATTCTGGTTCAGGTCGTCGTGGGCGTCCCACTGCATGCTGATCGGGCCGCCGCCGGAGTACACCTGCACGAACCTCACCCCGCGTTCGACGAGGCGGCGCGCCAGCAACAGGCGTGTGCCGAAGTCGGCGGACGCGGGGCGGTTCAGGCCGTAGGCGTCCTTGGTTTGCTTGGTTTCCTTGCTCAAATCGACCGCTTCCGGGGCGTGGGTTTGCATCCGGAACGCGAGTTCGTAGCTGCTGATGCGGGCTTGCAAGTCGGTGTCGCCCGGCGTCATTTGCATTTCGTTCAACTTCTTGACCAACTCGAACGCCCGTTGGTTTCGTTCCGGTGACACGCCCGTCGGCGGCTTCAGGTTCAGGATTGGCGACGCGCCCTTTCGTAGCAACGTCCCCTGGTAGACCGCCGGGAGGTACGCCGACCCCCAGCACGGCGCGCCGCCTTCGGGGACGCCTTCCGGTTGCGGCATGACGCAATACGCGGGGAGGTTTTGGTTCTCGGTGCCGAGGCCGTAGGTCACATACGACCCCAGCGACGGGTGCCCCATCAGCGTGCGGCCGGTGTGCAGTTCGTACATCGCCGGGGCGTGAATCGTGTTCGTACACCAGCAGGATTTGAGGAAGCAAATGTCGTCCGCACACTCCGCGAGGTTCGGCATCAGGTCGCTAATCCACTGCCCGCTTTGGCCGCGTTGCTTGAATTGGCGTGTCGATGCCAGCACCGTTTCCTTGCCGCTGGTGAACTGGCTCTTGGGTCGCCCGGTGTCTTCGGGCAAGGGCTTGCCTTCCCACTTGGCAAGCGCGGGCTTCGGGTCGAACAAGTCCATCTGACTCGGCCCGCCGGTCATGAACAGGAAGATGACGCGCTTGGCCAGCGGTTCGTGGTGCGGCTTCTTCGCCATCAGTGGATTGATGCTCTTCGACAAGTCCGCGGCGCGACCCTGTTGCGCCAACATCCATGACAACGCGATGCCCCCCAACCCGCCCCCGGCCCGGTACAGGAAGTCACGACGGTCCACGGCCACGGGAATATGCGGGTAAGTGTTCATAGCAAAATACTACCCGCCCCGCGACCACACCGCAAGCGGCCACACGGCTACTTCGGCTCCGGCAGCCCACGGATGACGCGACCGCACTTGGCGGCGGTTTCGAGGGCGGGTTCGGCGAACCACGAGCGGCGGATGGTGAGAGTGTGCGGTTTCGGTTTGATCGGGTCGGCGACCTCGAAGTATTGGTCCTTCGTGAAGGCGTACCACTTCTTGTGGTCCGAATCGTGGATCAGCACGTCAACGGGGGCGCCCTTCCACAACTCCTTGAGAAGTGCGCCGGGCTTGGCGTCCTTCGGCGGCGTGTACACCCGCCCCTTGTCGGTCACGAAGAACCGCTCGTCCCCCGTGGCGGTCACGTAGAACGGCCCGGTCCAATCGAACGTCCAGGTGGATGTGGTCGTCCAGTTTAGTTTCTCGTAAAGCCCGCCCTGTCCCATTTTGTCCGGCGTCGAGTCCTCACGGGTCAACCGATTGCCTTTGTGCGGTTCGGTCACGTAGACCTCGTATCGCTTGCCACTCTTCGCCCAAAAATCGAAGTATATTTGCTGCTTGATCGCATCCGTTTGCCATGCACAACTAGCCAACGTAGTGCCGAGCATAGGCCACCGTTCGTCTACATCTCTAAAATCCCACTGCTTCTTGCCGAAATCCGGAGTGTTACGGCTTGCGTGAACAGCTTCAAGCGCAGTCAGAGGCACAGCACTGATTCCCGCCGTTCGTCGATAAACAGCCTCATAGGTCGCAATGCCGTATGGGGAGCAGCAGAGTTTGCCATCAATTAGCTGCCATCTCAGTAGCGCATTCCAGCCACCATATATCGCGTATAAATGGTCCAAGGCGACAGGTTCTGTACGTCGATTTAGATCCTGTCGAAGTAAAGAAAATTGACCCCCGCCAAGTGCAGAGTGCAGGCCGTTCGGCTGTTTATTGACACCAGCAGAATACACGAAATGATTGACAATTGAAGAACGAACAATCGGCGCATAGTCAATATGCAATGTTACGTAAGAAATTATAGACAAAAGAATGTGCATGCCCATGATTCGCTCTCCGCGTTAAAGTGGTAATGTTAGAGGAAACAACGTTACTCTGCTTGGTTCGGCAGTTCTGTTTCGCTGATATCTGGCGCTGCAAGGTTCTGGCGAATTATCAAACGGTACGTATTGTTTGGAAATGCTTCAACTGTGTAGAAACCAGCAACTGATGCGTCTTCACATTCTAGCTTACTATTGAACTTATTACCATAGCTTGGATCGTAATACACCCCGCTAATCTTGATGAGCATGTGGTCGG
The DNA here is from genome assembly GCA_043716965.1 of Fimbriiglobus sp. Classification (GTDB taxonomy): domain Bacteria; phylum Planctomycetota; class Planctomycetia; order Gemmatales; family Gemmataceae; genus Fimbriiglobus. Next base: position 1,805 of record JAYSXU010000971.1, on the reverse strand, counting down.
AAAAATGTGACTTCGGGTTCCAAGTGTTTTGGCCAAATGCACCGATCGTATCAGAAACTTCAACGGTTGCCCCCCAATAGTAACCCCAACTTCCGTCTGGGTATTTTTTAACATAGCACCCGAATCCTCCTGGAAAATTGTTGGGGTTTTGGGTGGGATCAGCCAACGTATTTTGCCAAAGATATGGAGCTTTGTTGTTGCCTGCTGTTCCCGGCCCAATGAAATTCCAATTCTTGATTAACATACCATCCACTGCTGAATAGACTTGGGTTGGCATAATCGGCGTCGTGGTAGCACCGGCAGCCCGTATCGATCTCATGAAAAGCTGCGCAAAACCGCCGCACCGTCCATCGAGTGTTGCGAGTAGAGCATCCGAAGTCCCTGCGTTTGTGTCCCATTCCTTGTAATAGGTCAGTGGTTTCCCGCTGAATGCTGGGTTGATATGTTTGTTTTGAATCGTCCTCGTCTCGAACGACTTCCACGTCTGATCGATCACAACTGCCTCTGCCACGGCTTGAACCGCTGCTGCGTTCGGTATCGAGATGTGGAGATACGTATGGTACAACGGGCTAATGTTCGGCGCCGCCAGCGTCACGTAAATCTCATTCACGCTCTTGCCCGCGTAGATCGGGCGGAACCCGTCCGGGACGCTGCGGCGGAGGACGAAGTGCAGTTCGGACGCTTCGCCGTACTGGACGTAGTTCTCCAGCGGTTGGTTCGACGACAGTCCCGTCACGGTGACCGTGTTCCCGGTCCACGTCGCCGGCTTCGGGAAGAACATGCCGCTCAGCCCGTAGGCCTCGATCCACACATTGCCGTCAACCGCCGGTCCGGGGTAGAACTCCGTCTCCACCTTGAACGTCGCGTTCACCGTGACCGTCGAGTTCCGGGGGTACGCGATCGGCAGGCTCAAGTCGCTCGCGGCCGGGTCGATGACCCCGTCCGCGTTGTTGTCAACGTACTGCGGCCCGCTCATCGGGTACGCTGGCGTGCCGGGGTCGGCAGCGATGCGGATCACCGGCCCGAGGTACTCGACGTGCGTCACCACCGCCTTCGAGATCGCCACGACCCCGCCGTCACCCCCGCCGTCCCCGTCCCCGCCGTCGCTCTGAGGGAAATAGCCAACCCCTTTCGGTGATGTCGAATCGGTCCCGACGCCCGACCTGAAGAAGGACGGGATCTCGTTCGACTTCATCGAGGTCGGCACGGGGACTGTGTCACCGTGCGGGGTCGCTCGACTGAACGGCTGAGGGACCGCCTCGTCCACGAACCCGCCGTTGATCCCGAGTGTGATGAACGGAGCGACGCGCCAATCGAACGCACCCGTGGCGGTCGTGTTCGGCACGGCCTCGAAATCGTCGAAGCCGGTGAATTGCCCCGCCGGGTTCGACACGAAGTCCCCCGCCGGCACGTTCGTGGCCTCGTCTTGCGCTTGGCCTAATAGAGCGACCGTGTCGGCTTCGGGTAAAGCGGTCGTCGCCGTGACCACACCGAATCGCGGGTCGTCCGCCGGCGCTGGTATCGGTTGCGCCCGGTCGGACGCCATCGCACCGGCCAACAGCATGTCCATCAGGCTGCCCGCCGCTTGGCGGTCTTCGAGCGTAAACAGCCCGAGTCGAGACCGCCGATTGTTCAACGACTGGCTGTCGTGCAGAAAAGTCCGAAAACTACGTGCCGATTGGAGCGGTTGCATCGGGAGTATCCTGGCGTGAACTCCGTCTCACTTCGGCAGGCGTTTTAGCAGCCTTAAAACAAGGGTACTCGCAACCTGTTCAAGCGAGCAAGCTAAATTCCGGAATAGTTTG
>JAYSXU010000098.1:0-5980 GCA_043716965.1 Fimbriiglobus sp. | reverse complement strand
CCCAGGGCATGGCCCTGGGCTGACAGAACATCCCTTTCAGGGCCGAAAAACCGTTCGCGGTTGAGTGCCAGAGGATTTAGTTACCCCCGAACGACGACACGAAACAAGATGAGATACAGTTCGCTGCGGCCTTTATGATATGGTGAGTGCCATCTGTGCCCCCGGAGGAATGACTGTGACCGAACCGGTTCCCTGCCCGAATTGCCAAGCGTTGCTCCGCCTGCCGGTTGGGGCCACGACGGTTCGTTGTCCGGGGTGCCGGGCGATTCTGGAACTGGACTTGGACGAGCCACTTCCGCCCCCGCCGCCGGTGGCGCGCGCAATTCCGTTGCCGTTCGGTCGCCCCGCCAAGCCGGTTGCTACCACTCCGTTGCCGGTGGCCAGTGCGGCGAAGAGCAAAGCCACGCCGAAACGGGCGCGGCTAGTTGTTGAAGATCCGTATGCCCAGACAGCCCCCTCTGCCGAGATGTTGGACGAAGACGAAAAGCTACGCCTCGTCAAACGGGAACTGGCGGACATTGAGGAGGAAGAAGACCGGAAAGAGGACCGCTTCCAGGTGTTGGCCGGCGAGTGCCGGCAGGCGCAACTCGGCTTGCGGCTGTTCGCGTTCGGGTCACTCGGGTCGAGTCTCGCCGTGATCTTGGCGACCTTCTTCATCGTGACAGCGCTCACAGCCGTTCCGTTTCTGCCGCTCATGATGCTGGCGGGTGCGGTGCAGTTCGTTCACTGGTGCCTATTGATCGCCGGGTTCGGCATCTGCATGACCGGACCGAAACCGATGCGTGGTACATCGCTAGTCGGGTTGGTGTTCACCATCGGGCACATGCTGTTGAACGGCGTGGGGACGCTGTTGGTTCTCCCGGTCATCGGCATTGATATGCTCGGCAACCGCGACGGGAATGAAGTCTATGTGTTCTCGAACTTGCTCGTCAGTAACTCGATTTGCAACCTCACGACCGTGGCCGATCTACCCTTCTACCTGATGTACCCGACCTCCGCGCGGTCCACGCTATTCGTGGTGTTGTTGCTCGCGGCGTGCCTGGAGTTTGCCAAAGTGTGTACGCTCGGCATCCTGACAAACCAATACGCTACAGCGGGGAAAGACCCGGACTTGGCCTACTCCGGGATGCGGTTTGTGTATCGCATCTTTGCGGTGGTGTTCGTCGGGCCGATGTTGAAAGGCGGCGTGGCCGCGTTGTTCGCCGTCGGCATCATTTGGATGCCGATGCTCTTCATCACGGTCGGGTATTACTTGTGGTGGGCGTTCGCGTGGTTCGCCCAATTTCAAGTATTCAACGACACCCGCGAGATCGTCACCGCCGTGCGCTTCACGGATCGCCGGGACCGCCTCGATTACGTGTAACCTATTCCGCCGCTGCGCGGGTCAACCGATCGCGGACGGCTCGCCAGTCGTCCGTGTTGGGCGGAAGCTGCACGATGATCCGGTCGTACTTCGCGTCGTCGAGGCGGTGCAATTCGGCGTACAGTTGGGCCGCCACTTCGTGCGGGCCGCCGTGAAACTTCAAGCGCGCCACTTTCAACCCGGCGGTCTCGTACAGGTTCGCCAGAAACTCCAGCTCGGCTTCGCCGTCGGCCAGTTCGAGCGGTGTTTGCGGGGCATAGTGCTTGGTCAGCATCCCCGGCGACGGCATCGCGCCGTTCTTGGGCGTCGTAGGCAAACCGAGTTCGACTAGCCCGACCAAGGCTTCCAAATCCGCCACGCCAATCAACCCCGGTCGCAGCAACCGGACCGTCGTTCCGCTGACATCCACGACCGTCGATTCAATGCCGCCCGAACACGGGCCGCCATCCAGAATCAGGTCGATTCTGCCGTCCAAACTTCGGGCCACGTGGCTCGCCGTTGTCGGGGACAGTTCGCCGGAACGGTTGGCACTCGGCGCCGCGATCGGCAACCCGACGGCAACCAGAAGGGCCTGGGCAACCGGGTGCGCTGGGCACCGCACCGCCACGGTGGGACCGCCGCCCGTCACCGAATCCGAGATCGCCGGGTGCTTCGGCACAACCAGCGTGAGCGGCCCCGGCCAAAACTTCGCCGCCAGTTTGCTTGCCACGGCGGGCCACGTTGCCGCAACTTGGCTCACTTGCGATTCAGCAGAGATATGCACGATCAACGGGTTCGTACTCGGTCGCCCCTTCGCCGCAAACAACCGCGCGACCGCGTCCGCATCCAGCGCGTTCGCCCCAAGCCCGTAAACCGTTTCCGTCGGGAACGCGACGAGCTTGCCGTCTCGCAACAGCCGCGCCGCTTCCGCAATCGCACCATCGGCGTCCGCGTTCAGGATTCGTGTTCGGGAAGTAGTCATGAAGAAGGTTCGATGCGTTGGTGGGGGTGGTTCCGGGCTTCTCCACGTTACGCCAGTTGGTCCAGTTCTCGCAGTCGGCGGTCGGCGTCAAACGTGGGCGGGGGCAGGGATTCGGCGAGGCGGAGGGCGTCGGCTTCGCTGAGGTCAAGCTTGGCAATGCCGTGGCCGCGAAAGACCGGCAGGTGTTTTTTCAGTGCGACGATTTCCCGCCGGGTGCGGCCCTTCGGCGAATCGGCCCACCGACCGATGCGTTCGTGGAAGTCGAAGAAGACCGGCATCACGGCTTGGATGTACTTCCAGTATCCGGGGTTGTCGGTCTGAATCACGAACAGCCCGCCTGGTCGCAGCGTGCGGTGAACCAGCGCCAAAAACAGCGGCGTGATGAGACGCCGATGCACCAGAGCCGCATCGTAAAACGGCTGCGGGTGGTAGCAATGAATCTCGGCGACGGAGCCAGGTTCGACGTATTTTTCTAGCAACTCATGGCCGCCCAACACCGCGAACTTCAAATTGGTTAACCCACGTTGGTTGCCGCGTTTGCGCGCGTAACGGATGACGACCGGGAGGATGTCCGTGCCGAAATGGTCGTGGTGTTTTCGTGCCAACGCACTGCCGATCAGGTACCGCCCGTTGCCACAGCCGAGGTCCAACACAACCGGGGCGTCGCGGCTGAACAGCGTGTTCCAATTCAACCGCCCGTCGTCCGGCATCGCCTTCAATGCCGTCTGGGTCCACTTCGCGGAATCGAGAATTTCGCCGGGAAAGGCGACGCCGAATTCCCGTTCGATGCGCTGGGGTTGCGGATTCATGCCTGCGAAAAACCGTGGGTGCAACAAAAGTGTTTGGATTTCATAAAACCACATTCACCACAGAGGAGGGCATACGGAGCCACGGAGAAGTAATAAGCAGTATTGGCTTTCCTCTGTGGCTCTGCTCGGCCACCCGGATAATCATTTAGTCCTCGGCATAGGTCAACGTCGTGCTCACCATCCATGTCGCGAGCGCGTCCCAGTCCTCGCGGCGAACAGCCCGCAGAACGTAATTCCAAGCCTTATCACCGTTCGATCTTGCATCAAGCCCGCGAAACATCGCCTGAGGAAACTTGTAGGAAAAAACTCTGCTCCCGGACAAGTCTGAATGAAGTCCGCTAACGGGGCGTCGCGAAACCCAGCGTACAAATACAGAATTGCCGGTGTGAAAAAAAGTATATACCACCACCAAATCACGCAAGCTTTTCGCTTGACCAAGCGGTATAAGGGTACTTCGGGATGAACCCAGTTGGACCGTGAACCGTGTCGAGAGCGACAATCCCTTGCTTAACAGGTGGTGACGTATCCTGATTCAAAATTTACAACGTTTCCGGCATGATTAAACCGATTTGGACGGCCAGTTCGTAGGTAATATACGCATCCCGTTGCGGATCAATGCCAGGGTATTCCCACCTCAGAGTTAACTCGTCCCAGGCTTTCGCTTGCGTTAAATCAACGGGGCGACGCTGCGCCAGAACGTACGGTAACGTCAGAGCAGTCGCATCATCCGGCATCACCGCTTTGCCAATATCGCAGTGATGCGGGTTCTCGTACCACAACGCGAGTGGAACCTTTTTCCTGACGTGTGGCAAAGTGCATTCCGCACCGAGTATCTTCAGGAAAGTCCGGATATTGAATCCGATTAATAGCACCTTGGGTCGTCGATGCCGGTTATCGAATGACTCTTGACTCCACTCATCTGGAAACGTCCTTGTCAGAAAATTAGCAACCTGTACACCGACAGAACCCTTACTTGCGTCCTCACTATGCTTGTATTGAAGCACCCGTTTTGTGCTGGTCTCTAAAAGGAAAACCTCGTCGAGAATACCCGTATAAGGAATGTCCCTCGCATACGCCAAGAACTGTGCTCTCTTCTCAGTAATACACTGGGCAATCTTCACTTGATCCACCCAATGGCTCGGTGCGCTAAACTCCGGCAGAACGGTCGAGTCGCCGGATCGTAGGCGGGTGCGATAACCGATCACGACGCGGGCCGCAGATGGGAGATGTCGCGTCTTTCGTTTTTCTGGTTTTGGCTTAGGTTCTTCAGACACGGTGTCCTCAATGAATAATAGTATTGTTGGGTGCGACTATTAACGATCCGAACGCATCAATTTCAGCTTTTGTCACTTCAAATATTGCCGACTCATTTCCCACAATCACATTGTAATCGTCGCCAGCGTCACGAATCGTCACGGCCGCGCAGTTGCAGAAACCCAAACATGCTTAAAATGCATGGTTTTGCAACAAATACTGAACATTTGTCACGATCAATAAGTGCAAAAGTCCAGTCTATGACCTCTAATTGTGAAAAATCCGGTTTAGGTCTATTGCCTCGGTGGCGTAGCATGATGATACTTATTCACCGCACAATGAGTAACGTCATGCCGTTGCTTTCGTCGCTGTTATCTCGCAATCGTCAGCCGGAGGTGATGGACCAACCCGGTCTCGACCCCGTCGCGCACGAGCACGCCTTGCGGGATCTGGCGCGGATCAATTGGTGGAGCCGAAGTGCCTCAATTCTGTGGCCGACGATTCGCGCCCACGCTTTGAAAACCCACCGTCCGCTGCGGGTGTTGGACGTGGCAACCGGAGCCGGTGACGTGCCGATCGGGTTACTGAAGCGCGCCGTGCGGGCGGGCTTGGCGCTGGAAATGTCCGCGTGCGACATCAGCGAAACGGCCTTGCACTATGCCCAAAAACGGGCCACCGCTGCGGGGGTGGCAATCCGCTTTTTTCACCACGACATCCTGACCAATCCGCTACCCGACGGCTTCGACATCGTGACCTCCTCGCTGTTTCTGCACCACTTGGACGAAGCCGATGCCATCGTTGTGTTGCAACGGATGCAGGCGAACGCAACCCGTGCCGTTCTGGTCAACGATCTTGAACGCAATCGCATTGGATACATCACGGCCTGGATCGGCACGCGAATCCTGAGCCGGTCGCCCGTGGTTCACGTTGACGGGCCGTTGTCCGTGCGCGGGGCGTTTTCGACAACTGAAGCGCTGACGCTTGCGGAGCAAGCCGGGCTGCGAGGGATAAAAGTATCGCGTCACTGGCCGTTCCGGTTCCTGCTGTCTGGGGAACGATCATGAACGCCACGATCACTATTCCCCAGACGGCAGCGAAAACGTGGGACGCCGTCGTGATCGGTGCGGGACCAGCCGGGGCGATTGCGGCACGGGAAATCGCGCGGGCGGGATTGCACGTATTACTTGTGGACAAGGCCACCTTCCCGCGCTGGAAGGTGTGCGGCTGTTGCCTGAACGGTCTGGCCCTCAGCACGTTGGCGTCTGTGGGGTTGGAAGACGTGGTGAAGCGTTGCGGCGCGGTCACGCTCGATCAAGTCAAACTCGGCACGAACCGTCGCACTGCGGAACTCGGGTTGCCGGGCGGTGTCGCGCTGTCACGCGCGGCGTTCGATGTGGCGATGATTCAGGAAGCGATTGCCAGTGGCGCCGCGTTTTTGCCCGGCGTCATGGCGAAGTTCGATGCGAATCAACACCTGACTTTGCTAGACGCAATTGACCGACAAGGGCTAACCACGATCGTGCCAAGCCGCGTTCACATCGCGGCGGATGGTCTGAACGGTCAACTCATGACCGGCCCGGAACAGGGTTCGGA
>JAYSXU010000970.1:0-6768 GCA_043716965.1 Fimbriiglobus sp. | reverse complement strand
GCATCGACGACCATGCCGCCAATCGCAAAGCCGAACTCGATGCGCGCGACCGTCAACTCGTCGCGGAACACCGTGACCGGCTGGCAGCATTGGAGATTGAAACCGCGAAACGCCGTGAAAAGCAGCTTGATGACGACACGAGTCCGATTCGCCACACGTTGCTGGCCACGGCAACCGAACGCGAAGCCGAACTGACAGAACGGGAACAAAAGTTTCGCCTGGAGCAGATTGCTTTTCAACACGAGCGTGAACACCACGCCGCAAAACTGGTTCAATTCGAGCAGCACCAACGGGAACTCGACCATCGGGCGTTGGATGTGGATCAACGGTTCGACCAACTGATGCGGGACACGGTTGAACTCGAAGAGCAATTGAAACTGGCCGAAGCCGAACAGGTTCGCGTTCGTGCCGAAGCCGCAAGCTTGCAGAATCAGAAAGTAGAATTCGACGAGCAAGCAGCCAAGTTCGCCGAACATGTCGCCTATATCGAAGCTCAAAGCGCAATGCTGGCCGTACTGAAAGTGAGTTTGGATCGCCAACAAGACGAGATGCACGCAGAAGCCATAAAACTCGCTGCCGATCGCATCCGTCAAGATGACGCCCAACGCGAACTCGACAACCGCCTGCGGGATGCCGAACATCTGACAACCGAGCCGGACGGTCACGCCGAACAAACCCGGCTGATCGCGGAGCGGTCTGCTGTTTTTGAAGCGACATTGAACGAGATTCAACAGCAAAAAAACGCACTGGCCGCCGAACAAATCCGACTGCAACAAAAGGAACAAGAACTCGACACGCGCACGACCGAAATCGCCGGGCAAACTGCGATGTTACAAGCCCGTGCGGAGCAAGTGGCACAGTTACACGAACGCCTGGAAGCCGAGCGCACGACTGTCACCGAACGGCAACTCACGCTGACCGATTCGGACATCGCACGGCAGACGTTTCAAGAACAACTCCGACGCCGCGCGGAAGAACTCTCCGCCCGCTCCAAGAGTTTGGACGAGACAACCAAGCGGCTAGCCGACGAAAAAGCGGAGTTGGAAACGATCCGCGCCGACTTGCAAAGCGAGCAAGAGAAGCTGAAGCACGTACACACCGCCAACCACGGCGAACTCGATGCGAAAGTCGCGGACCTCGATCGCCGCACATCTGAACTGACGGATCGAGAGGCCAATCTCGAACGACAAGTCACACGCATCCGTGAAGTAGGCAAGACGGTCGCCGGGGCACGGCGTGAAATTGCGGAAGGACGTAAAGTTTGGGACATCGACAAATCTACAGAAGTCGAACGTGAGGCCAAAGCGCGCGCGGAATTCCTGGCGTTCTACTCGAATGCGGTGAACGAACTACACACGCTCCGCAGTCAAACACCGGACCTGATGGACCGGGCGAAAAACGCCTTCGACAAGCTGACCGTTGCACGGGACGGCATCCGCAACCACCTGGGTGAACTGCACACCTACGCCGGCCAAACCCGTGAAGAACTGGACGCAGCCCGCCGGGAACTCAGCCTCGAATCGGAACGGCTCCACGACCGGGAGCAAGCTCTCGAAAAAGCCCGCAGTGAACACCGGCTTGCCGTTACGGAGTTTCGCCAACAGCTTGTCGATTGGCAGTCGAAGGTGGGCGAAATCAAACAGGGGATGGTGCAAAAAGAATCCCACCTCGAAGCCCGCCACGCCGAAGTGAACGCGGTGGCGAAGCAGATTGATGTCGATGCGATTCAACTCGCCCGCCAAGCCGATGAACTGCGGCATGAAATACAACGAGTCGCCGAACGCCGAACCGAAGTCGAACGGCACTTGTCCGACATGCGCGAGTGGTACCGCCGCAAGTTGAAAGAACTCGCCTACAACCGCACGGCGGCGAATGATGATGGCGTGACCGTGTTGCCAATTGCGACCAAGTTTGCATCAATCGACGAAGTCGATCCGGGCGACAAGCAACTCGGCGAGATGTTGCAGTCGCTGGAACTTATCGACGCCGAAAGCTTGAACACCCTGTGGTCCGAAGCCCGCCGCCAACGCCGGACGTTGCGCAACGTGTTGTTGAGCAGTGGCACCATCACGATCTATCAACTCGCGTTGATGGAAGCGGGTAAACTCGATGCGCTCGTGCTCGGTCGGCTGCGGGTGATTGATCGGCTCCGGGTCACGCCGCGAGAAGTGGTTTACCGTGTCCTCGACCCCAACCTCGCCGACACCCCAACGAAGGGGGTGGCGATCCTGCGCCACCTCGCCGAAGCGGAGATGGAAGACGCCGTCCGCCCGGACGAGTTCCGCCAGATGTTCGGTGCCGCTCACGACGCCGCCCACCCGAACTTGGCCGCCACGTTGGAAGTGTTGGAAATCAACGGTCGGCCCGCCGTGTTGCAGGAGTGGCTCACCGGGTTACCGAGTCCCGATTGGCCGACGGATGCCGCAATCCCCGGTGTTTGGGTGAAACTGCTTTCCGATGCCGCGAAGGGTCTGGACGCGGCCCACCGCCAGGGTTTAACCCATGGTCGGCTGTCCTCCGACACGTTCTTGATGACCGCGAATGGCACAGTGAAGTTGTTGGGCATTGGCGAACCGATGTGGCTGTCCACGGGCATCGCGGCGGCATTCGACCCAACCCCAGAAGCGGACTTGCGAGCCATCGGTCAAATCGCGTTCGGCTGGTCGCAACTCGGCCAACCGCCCGGTAAACGACGGACCCGCACAAAAGCGTTCCCCGAATCCTTGATGGCCGTCGTCCGCCGTCTCGAAGCCGACCCCGAAACCCCGATGGCCGACACGGTCGCGGGCGCCATGCCGTACCGTTCCAGTGGCGATCTCGTCGCCGACTTGAAGCGCCTCACCACCCTCTTCCCCTGCCCCGCCGACGCCTGGCAACGACTCGTCCAACACGTCACCGACCACGCCGCCGACACCGGAATCAGACAGTCGGCGTGATGCGTACACGATAATGAGCTGTCTGAGTTTCATGCCCTGAAGGGGCATCGGAATGTAGCCACGGGTGAAGCGAAGCGGAACCCGTGGTCAGTGACATCTCATTGTCAATCGCCCTGGAGGGCCGAAGGAATTCCTCTGCCCCTCCAGGGCAGTTGAGTTGGGGAGTCTCGGATTCCACGGGTTCCGCAAAGCCTCCACCCGTGGCTACATCCCGATGCCCCTTCAGGGCATAAAACCAGGAACACGATGCCAATTACTTGTTGCGTTACTCATAGTCAGTTCGTTCCCAGCGGCTTGGTCAGCAAAGTGGTTGGCACTGGATTGATTTTTTCATCATTACTTAATGCGCATGGACGTGGACTTTCTTGAAGTGTTCCGCGACTTTTTCCATTGCGACGTGCCAACCGCAATCGTCGCAGGCGGGGACGGTGGGGTAGCACTTGATGCAATACAGCGGGCCGCCGTGTAGGAACTGCTCGAAGCGTTTGCGATCGGCGGGGGCGGCGTTGTCTGCGGAGAGTGGGACTTCCACCATCGTCTTGCACTTGTCGCACGGTCGGCGATTGTGTTCCGCGATCACGGGTTTGAAGTGGTCGTGTAGGCCGCGCGCCACGACGCCGGTGCCGGTACAAAGTGGGCACGTCATCCCGAACTGGGCCAAAATGGCTTTGCGGATGAAGTCGCTTTTGTTCGGCAAATCGTTGAGGAACTTCGCCAGTTCTTCCTCGACCTTGAACGCCACAATCTCGGATTTCGTAGACTTCGTCGATGCTTTTCGCGCCATGTCCGGACCTTCGGGTGCTTGCAGTGTGTAGCCAATCTTATGGTGACGCGGCCCGAACCCACAACTTGAAATGCAAAAAGACAGGGTGAAAACGACGCACCCCGGTCGGTATGAACCGACCGGGGTGCGTCGTTTTGCGTCGTTCAAATTATCATGACGGGTCTTTTTTCTTCTTGCCAGCCGTGAACTTGATGATTGTGGCTTTGCCTTCTTCTTCCGTGAGGTCGAAGCGCTTGACGGCTTTGTCCCCGGTCATTTTCTTGACGGCGTCTTCGTAAGACACGTCTTTGTCTTCGGCGTCCTTGAACTTAGTCTTGTCGGTAATCTTGACGGTCTTTTCGACCTGGTCTTCGCCCTTCTTGCCGGTCTTCACGACGGCTTCTTTGGTCTTTTCGTCGAACTTGACGAGGCTAACTTGAGCGGCGAGGGTCAGGCCCACGCTGGCGAACAGCACGATCACGGCGAGAAGCAACTTACGCATAGTCTAAACTCCAAAATACGTGAGAGAAATCGTCACCCAATTTTGCGAATACCGCAAGGACATGGGTTCGTGAAGGCTTTCACGCCTTCACCTCATCGCACACCAAGGCATTCCATGAGGGTTGGCCATCATTTTCAAGCGAAAATTTTATGAGAACTCCCGGAGTCGTTCTCGGCCTACCTCGTGACCCACGATAAGATTAACACGGTGAGGTCACGCGAGTTCCGCCGCTGAGAGGTAAATTCCCCGATGTCATTCCTTAACCCCGCGATCTCATTTCGCTCTCATCCGTATTTAGGTTGGCGGCGCCCCGTCACGGCACTGCTTTTATTTGCATTTGGTGCCTTGCTTTTCGCATTGACTCTCCCTGTCAGTGCGGTCAGTGCGGGGGGCGAGGATGAAGAAAAAAATCCGAAGCCACCGGCCAAAAAAGTACCACTTCCAGGAGAGGAGGAAGAGAATGGAACGAAACCGCCACTCAAAAAACTCCCTGGCGTGGATCCGAGCAGTCCCGACACGGCGCCGATGAAGCCACTTCCGGGTGTTGACCCGAGCAACCCCGAACCGGCGCCAATGCCGAAATCGCCGAACCCCCCGAACACAACAAACCCGCCCGCCGAAACCGAAACGCCGACTGAAAAAGATCCCACCTTAGCCCCATATCTTGTCAAACTCACCGAAATTGTTCGGGAAGTGAATGCCGCCAAGCACCCGGTACTGAAAGATTTTTATACCCAGTTCACGGTGGGATTCGACCGCGTGACCGTGGGACTCAGCAAGCCGTTTCGGGTGACGCCGTTACCACTTTTGTGGGGGAAGGATCGCTACCCCGCTGAATTCGGTGTTGCCGTACTGGACGACACCGACACCCCCGGTGACCCCCGCACCTTGTCGATCCGGCAAGTCCGGGACGTGGTGGCGTTTGAACTGTTCGCTATGAGCGAAGTGGATCGACTGCTGACGCCGACAACCGTGCCGGCCAACCCGCCACTTCTGCTCAGCGAGAAGCAAGTCGCTGCGGAGAAAGTGTTGGTCGCGGTGTTCTTCTTCCACGATTCGGCGCGGGAACAGAACCGCCGACGCGGCAAGAGTTGGGATACCGTTAAGAATGCGATCGCGGACAAGTTGGTGACCGTGCGGATGGGTCGGCTGAAATCAGCGGGCGATGCCCACGATTGGCCGAAGTTAAAGGAACTCAGCACGAAGTTCGCTGACCTGTATCGGTCATCGCCGAAGGTGCTGGAACAAGTTTACATAGCGCGACTGACCGAAGCCGAAGTGATGGTGAAGTCCGACCGTCAGGTCGATCTCGAACGCAGCCGCGAGTTGTTGTTCGAGTACGAAACCCGCTTCCCGAACACGGGAAATGAAGTGGCCCTCCGGATTCGGAAAGGACTGGCAGACCGTGCGGCAAAGATGATCGCCGACGCGCAACGAATGTTCGACACGAACAAAACCGAAGCCCGAAATATCCTCACGGCGATCGAGAAAATCGACCCGGACAACTCGAACCTCCGCCTGATGCAACAAAACATGAAGCTCGGCTACCCGGTGTTGTTCGTCGGGATGCGCCAAATGCCGGAGTTCATGTCCCCTGCTCTCGCACGTTTTGACAGCGAACACCAAATTAGTGAAGCCATTTTTGAAGGGCTTTTGGAGGCCGTTCCGGACGATGTCACCGGCGTCCGCTACGTCTCCAATTTGAGTACGGATCGCGGCGGCGTCGGGGCTGGCGTCCGGGACTTTCGTCTCGTCGGTTCTGCCAACTGGTCCGGCCCGGATTCGGGGCTGCTGAATTCCGCCGACGTTGCGGGTACGCTTCGGCTGATGCGGCAAAAACCGGCGTCGTGGGTGTCCGATGTCGCAACGTGGCTGGACGACCCCGGCTTCGACCCGTCCGACCTCGGACGCATCAAGATGCGGTTCAAACTCGGGCACCCCGACCCCCGCAGTTTGCTCACGATGAAAGTTCACCCTGCCGGGTGGCTACTGGCGAAAAACAAGCAAATCGACGACCCCGACTTCGGCCGGCAGCCGTTCGGGACCGGCCCGTACCGCTTGGCCCCTGCCGCCCGCACTGCGCCGAACGCGGACGCACCCCGTGAGGTGATTCTTCTAGCGAATCAAGCCTACGCCCGCCGACCGAACAAGTTGGGGCAGCCGTTCATCAAGGAAATTCGCTTCGTGGATGTGAGTCAATCGGCGGATTTGCCTGCCGATTTCCGGGGCGATCGACTGCACATCTTGCCCGATGTTTCCACAACCGATTTGGCGAAGTTTACGGCGGGTGGGAACCTCGGTGGCCGGGTTCAGGTCGTGACCGCTGTGAACCCGCATCGCATTCACATTCTCGCCGTCAACCACCGCCGACCGAACTTGCAAAATCCTGACGTCCGCCGAGGCCTGTTACACGCCATCGACCGGGACCGCATCCTCGCGGACATCTTTCGCGCCTCAGTCATGCCTGAAGCGCACAGGCCACTAACGGGGCCGTTCCCCGCAGGCAGTTGGGCCACGCCGAAGCCACTGGGTGGCAACCCGCCGTCGCTATTCAACCGAGACTTGGC
>JAYSXU010000969.1:0-6772 GCA_043716965.1 Fimbriiglobus sp. | reverse complement strand
TCGACGCCGTGGTACCAGGTCACGTGAACCGCTGGTCTGCCGTTCAACGCCGGAATTTGGTAATCGACTTGGAGCTTCTCCGGCACCTTGTTTTCCGCGCCGGGGATGGCGTTGCCGCTGGCCTTCACCGACGTGGGGGCGCCGAGGTGGAGCGCCCAGAACGCGAGGTCCATGAAGTGACAGCCCATGTCCTGCAACGTGCCCCCGCCGAACGCCCACCACCACCGCCAGTTGAAGTGCGGCCAGTTTTTGAAGTCGGCGTAGAAGAATTCTTCCGGGACTGGGCCGAGCCATTGGTTGATGTCGAACTTCACCGGCACTGTGGGCTGAATCTTCTTCCCGCCGTCCGGCTTGCGACTGCACCACACATCAACTTTCTTGATCGTGCCGAGCTTGCCACTTTTCACAATCTCCACGACGCGGCGGTAGTTGTTCTCGGCGTGGATTTGCGTGCCCATTTGCGTGACGAGCTTTTTCTCCAACGCGACCTTCTGCATCAACCGCACTTCGTGGACCGACTTGGCGAGTGGTTTTTCGCAATACGTGTGCTTACCCAACCGCATCCCCATGAGCGCGGCGTGGGCGTGGGTGTGGTCCGGGGTGCTGACCACGACCGCGTCGAAGTCTTTGCCGACAGCGTCGAACATCTTGCGGTAATCGGTGAAAAACTTGGCGTTGGGAAACTGCTCGCGGGCCTTCGCCGCACGGGGTTCGTCTACTTCGCACAGGGCAACAATGTTCTCCGTCGCAACACCCGCCAAGTTCGCGGCCCCGCGATCCGCCACGCCGATCACGGCTAAGCGGACCTTATCCTTGACCTCATCCGCCCCGAACGACCGCACCAACGGCGCCCCCGTGATGAGTGCCCCCGATGCCCCGAGAAAATGACGCCGAGTAAACATGACGGAAACCTCCGTTGAGTGTGGTGGGACTGAGATACCAAGCATACATGAAGACAGAGGGGAAAGCGAGATTGTGATGTCGTAAGTCACACAGTTAAAAAGCCCACGAACGATCGTTCGTGGGCTTTGCATGTTTGCGGTCATCGTGGGTTACTTCAAACATTCACACCACTGGTGACTTCCATATGAGGGCGTTCCATCGAACGGCTACCACGGGGGAGTTTCACGACGAGTACCGAACACGTCGATTCCCGCATCACTTTCTCCGCGACACTTCCCATGACCAGACGATCCACTCCGGTGCGGCCGTGCGTGCCGATGATGATGACATCGACGCCCGCTTCGTCGGCGTACTGCACGATTTCGGTGGCGGCATCCCCTTCTAGCAACACATGGCTGACGGGGATGTTCGCGTTCGTCGGGCGAATTTGTTCGAGTTGGTTTCGCCAATAGCGCCGTTCGGCGGAGGGGTCGCCCTGGCGTTCGGAGCCGGGCGTGTAGACGTACACGATCGTGAGGCTGGCACCATACGCCTCGGCGAGGCCGAGCGCGTGGAAGTACGCCTGATTGGAGTACGACGAGAAATCCGTGGGGTACAAGATCTTTTTGACGCGGATCATGGCACACTCCCTGCCGGCGAAAACCGTCAGTGGCTCTCGCACCGGCTAAAAATCATGCTACCACGACGGCACAAGAGTTACTACAGGCAGTTCGGACAAGAACACGATGGGGTCTGGCAAAAACTTTTTGACACTCAGTCATCAACGGGTTACGGCCCTGAAAGCGTTGTGGTGTCAGTCCTGGGCCATGCTCTGGGACTAGGCTGGGACCAGGTCGGGAACAAAGCGCAGTAAGATACGGACATGGCTACCGAACCGACGCCGGGCGTTCTGCCCGACCACGACGAATGTGTTGAGCAGGCATACTTCTTCCGGAACTTCCGGGAGCGGGTGCTGGAGAACATGCCGGCGCAAGACGTGTTGAGCCGCATTCACCAGGAAGTGTTGACGACGACGCGGTTACCGTTGGCGATTCAATTCGTGGCCACGGAGTTGAAACACTCCGGGCGGCTCTCGATCGGCTTCGGCCTTTTGCCGCACTACTTCACCGCGTTTCAAACCTTCGTGATGAAACAAGCGGAGGACGAGAAGCAACGCCTGACCATGCCGATTGCGTTGCTCATTCTCGAACGAGAAGCGACGTATAAAGCCAACAACCCCACGCCCGCCGGCCTGTTCGTTTACCAATTTGAAACGATCGCACGCAATCGCTTGGGCTACGATGAAGGGCTGAAAGCCGTATCATTGGACCCGATCTACGGCCCCGATTGGGCGGCGTACATCGACATGGTTCGCCGCCAAGCGGGGGTGGTGGACTTCTGCGACCTCGTCTACTTGCGATCGGTACTTTACGTGACCGATCAACGTCGCACCAACCGCGACTACGTGCCACCAGTACCGCCACTGTACGGAGACCGCGAAGGCAAGATCGCCAACGCCAGCCGGGGGCGTGACCCGTTGTACTTGTTCGCGGCACTACAACGCCAACTGAACTATCCCGAAGTCCCCCGCCTGAAACCGCGTGACGACCTGTCGATGAAACTGGAGACGTTGACCCTAAAACTCCGCGAACTGGAAACCCGCCTCCGCCTCGTCGAGTCCGAAGCCCGTGGCACGTTCGACCCCACCCAATTCGGCAAGACTGACCAGTTCCGCGATGTAAAAGATGACCCGATGTAGACAGCACCTGGGCCGATCACCGTTCTCACCACGAATAGCACGACTCAAACGAATCAGAATAAGTATCAAAGAATTTTGCTCGGGGAACTCGCTCGACGTTAGATTCCTGCTGGACTTGCATGCATTGATTTTATTCGTCTGATTCGTGCTATTCGTGGTGATATTCCAGGCTAAATTGGTAGCTTGTTGGGCGATTGAAACGTCTCTGGGGGTTCGGATTTTGGCACCACGACGTTACCTTGTTCGGTGATCGTAAATCCGCGTGCGCGGTCGAACTCGCTGTCGTACCCCAAGACCGTGTAGGGCGGCAGCTTCACGTCTTTGTCGATGATTGCGCGGCGGATGCGACAATACCGCCCGACGTTCACCCCCTCGAACAAGATCGAATCTTCGACCGTGGCGTAGCTGTTGACGCGGACTTGCGGGGACAGAATGCTCCGCCGCACTTGCCCGCCGGACACAATGCACCCCGGTGACACGAGGCTGTCCAGCGCTTGGCCCCGCCGGGCGACGCCGAGGGGACCGTCTTCGCTGAATACGAATTTCGGCGGCGGGGATTGGGGCTGCCAAGTGCGGATCGGCCAGCAGTCGTCGTACAGATTCAACACGGGTTCCACGCCAATTAAGTCGATATTCGCCTGGTAATACGCATCGAGTGTGCCGACATCCCGCCAGTACGGCATCGCCTTCCGGTTCTCGTCGTGAAAGCGGTGGGCGTACACGCGGTGCCCGTCGGCGATCATTTCCGGGATGATGTCCTTGCCGAAGTCGTGGCTACTGTCCGTGCGGGCCGCGTCTTCACACAGCCGCTCAAACAGCACCCGCGTGTTGAACACGTAGATGCCCATCGAACCGAGCGCGTGGCCGGGAAAATCTGACATCGGCACTGCGGACGCGGGCTTTTCCTGGAAGCCGATCACACGGGTTTCACGGTCGATTTGTAGGATGCCGAACTGCCGGACTTCACCCAGCAACACGGGAATGCACCCGATGGTGAGGTCAGCCCCGCGCTCCCGGTGCGCGTGAATCATGGGGCTGTAGTCCATCTTGTAGATGTGGTCGCCCGCCAGAATCATAATCTCTTCGGGGGCATCTTTTTCGATGCTGTAAATGTTTTGGTACAGCGCATCAGCGGTGCCCTTGTACCAAGTCTCGTCGATGCGCTGTTGGGGCGGCAGCACTTCGATCGTCTCGCCCAACTCGGTGCTGAGGAAGTTCCACCCCCGACGAATGTGGCGGTCTAGGCTCCGCGATTTGAATTGCGTCAGCACCTGGATTTGTCGCAACCCGCTGTTCACACAGTTCGACAACGTGAAGTCGATAATGCGGTACATCCCCCCGAACGGCACGGCGGGTTTGGTCCGATCGCGCGTCAACGGTTCCAACCGCGTCCCACGACCACCCGCCAAGATGACTGTCAGGACACTCCGCAGCATTTCACGTTCTCCAGTGATGGCACCCCTGAGTGATGGCACCCTGGCACAGTGTCACCTAACGCGGGCCGTCTGTCATTAGTTTATCGTAAATTACCGAGAATCGCGCCACCAGTGGTGCCAGTGCAAAGTGTGTCGCTGCCCGTTTTCGACCAACCTCACCCATCTGCTTCGCCAACTCAGGATTCGCCAACAGTTCGTTCGTCACAGCCGCGAGTCGCACTTTGTTTCCGGGTGCCACGAACTGCCCCGTCACAGTGTCTTCAATAATTTCTGCTAGCTCTGGCGTCTGAAGTGCAACGATCGGTTTTCCCGCCGCCATCGCTTCGAGAGCCACATTGATGCCGCCGTGTTGATGGGTGATCCACACGACTTCCGCGAGGTTCAACAGTCCTGCCACATCCGATCGGAATCCGGCAAACCGAACGCGGTAATCGTCGAAGCCAATCGCGCGACCAAGTCGTTCCAATCGTTCCCGTTCCGGGCCATCGCCGATGAGTACCAAGTGCAATTCGGGCACCACATGTTTCACCACATCGAACGCCCAGACCGCCGTCTTCAAATCGGCAATGGTATCGAACCGGCCAACGGCCATCACCAGCGGAGCCGACTGGGGAATGCCGAGCGATTGCCGAAACGCATCTCCATCCGGGAGGCCGTCTAGGGGTGCGACAGCAGGGAGAATTGTGTGAATGCGGTCCGGCGAAATGCCCTGATTTAGGTAGCGATTCGCTTGCGTTTCCGTTTGTGACACGATCGCATCGGCGGAGTGATTCGCCCGACGATTCAGCCACCCGAGTACACCGAACGCAGGTTGATCGTTCTGGGATACAACGAGTTTTGGCCGTCGTCGCAGACCGATTCGTGGTGCGAGCAAAAGACTTGTCCATAGTGCGGCAACGGGTCCGATCGCATGGAGAACATCGGGTCGAAAGTCTTCAATTGCTTTCTTCAACGTCCAGTAGCCGCGAACATGGTTTTTTGCACTGACGCGGAGGTTCGTGGTGGCGACCACGAACCGATCCGAGGGCAACGCAGGGGACAGGAACGAGAGCAATTTCGCGCCGGCATTGGAACTCAGATCGGAGGCGAGGTAAAAAATCCGGGTCATGGATTCTCGGGTCTAACAAATTTTTCGGGCAGCGTGACTGGCTGGGTTTTGTAGGTCGTGGTCGAGGCTTTGCGAGGCCCGACAGTGCGTCTGCCAAAATACTCGAATGGATCATGAATACATTTTTTGACAGGATCAACAGGATTGAACAGGATTCAAATCCGATCTCTTCTGCTGTAAATCCTGTTGAATCCTGTGAATCCTGTCTGATCGACAGTTCCAATCAATTGTCAAATGTACTGTCGGGCCTCGCAAAGCCTCGACCGCGACCTACAAGGCGCCCGCAACGAGGGCGGGGCGGGAACCGATGATTCAGTTCCCGCCCCGCCCTCGTTTTTTACCAAACCCGGTCAAGGCTTAGCCGACAAACACACCGCCCGTGAAGCCGGGCACGTCTTCAAACGTGAACAGCGGATCGGGGTTCACGTTGCTGAGCAGGATGGAGCCTTTGTACGCGGTCACGGTCGATCCCGAGCCCGGTCCACCGCCCACGACGAGATCGGCGAAGTCGTCCGAATCGAGCTTCTTCGCCACGACGCGGATGCCACCACGGCTGTTCGGATCGCCGCCGAAGAAGTTGGCGATTTGCGTTTGTGGCTCCACCGCGACCGCTTCGTCCAGGCCGCCGAACTGTGCGATCGCAAGCAACTGTTTGCCGTTGATGATCCGGACTCGCGGACCACCACCCGGCCCGGCACCCAGGATGATGTCGCCCTTGCCGTCGTTGTTCAGATCGCCCGCCGCGACGTAGGCCCCGTTGCGGAGTTCTGGCTCGAACGCGAAGAAGTCGCCAATGAGCCGCGACGGGTTCGGAGAACCAGCGGCGATGTCTTTCCCGTTGATGACCGAGATGCGCGGCCCGCCGCCGAAGCCTGCGGACACGATCATGTCCGTGACGCCGTCGCCGTTGATGTCCGTCAGCGCGGCACGGGCACCGCCACGGAAGGCACTATCTTCGATCCCGAAGAAGTCGGCGATGCGAGCACCGGTCTTGCCGTTGATAACCACAACTCGTGGGCCACCGCCCTTATCTGGGGTGATGACGTAGTCATCGTAGCCGTCGTTGTTGATGTCGGCGGTTGAAATAAACTCCCCGCCTTCAAAGGACGTTTCAAACGGCGTGATGGTTGACAACGTGTTCCCCGTGACCGGGTCGATCACGCGGATGTCTGGGAAGCGACCGGGGCCGGGGGCCGTGATGACGTTGAAGCCCGTCGGGGTCCGGGCAATCGCCACCCGGACACCACCCGTAAAGCTCGGGTCGTAAGGGCTGAACGAGTTGCGAACGGTGCCATCGGGGTTCAGCACCCGCACCAAGCTGGCAATACCCGCATCGGTCCCCACTGCGGTCACTCGGGACAAGTCGAACGGTGTTGACGAACCCGTCGTGCCTTCCGGTGCGGGAGTCACGGTGAGAGCCACCGTCCCCATCAGCGAGACGTTGCCCGTATCTTGGGCCGTGACCGTTTCGGCACCATCGGCCCGGAAGGTAATTCCACTCACCGCCACGCCCTTGCTGAACTGGACCGGGTTGGCGACGATGGCTTTCGGATCACTGCTGGTGATGATGGCCGACCCGTTGTAATC
>JAYSXU010000968.1:0-2301 GCA_043716965.1 Fimbriiglobus sp. | reverse complement strand
CGTGGTGTACTCCGCAGCACGGCGGTCGTAGTTGGCTGCGTTCGCGGCATCCGCTTGTTTCAACTCGTCGCGGATGGCACCCACGAAGGTGACGGCGTGGTTCAGGCCGACCCAAACATGGGGGTCCGTCAGGTCGTCGTGATCGTGAGCGCCGTGGTCATGGTCATGATCGCAAACGCCATCGACGAGCAGCTTTTTGTCAACGCGGGAACCAAGGTCGATCAGCTTTAAGTTTTTATTGGCAGCGGCTTTGGTCAGTTTAGCGGCGAGTTTATCGTCGAGTCCTAGGCCATTAATGAAGAACAAATCAGCCCGTTTGAGTAGCACGGCTTCGGCAAGCTTCGTTTCGTAGTGGTGCGGTCCTTGGTTCGACATGACCGACTTCACAGCCGCGTCATCACCAGCAACGTTCAACGCAAAGCAGTAAAGTGGCGCAAACGACACGATCACTTTCGGCCCCGGCTTTTCGGGCCAATCCACGGCGTTCCCGGCACAACCAATCCCGGTCAGCAGCATCCCGCAAGCAATGAGCAGG
Organism: Fimbriiglobus sp.; assembly: GCA_043716965.1. Taxonomy (GTDB): domain Bacteria; phylum Planctomycetota; class Planctomycetia; order Gemmatales; family Gemmataceae; genus Fimbriiglobus. The sequence continues at coordinate 1,766 of JAYSXU010000968.1, read as the reverse complement.
GCGAGAAAATGATACGAAGATCGGGTTCGCATAAATTAGCCCCTGGACATACCAAGTAAAACCACACACATAATATCCTGTACGCTGCGTTGGGACAAGCGGTTCGGCTACTGTGGCAATGCCACGTTCAGTTCGTTGGCCGTTTTTGTCAGGATTGCCCAGGTGCCGTCCGAGATGGTGATGCCGGTTTGTAACCGGAGTTTGCGGGAATTGAGTTCGGGGTCGCCGGGGAGTGTGATTGGTTGCGCAGGATCGGTGGGCGGGCAGTCGCGGACGAACTTTGTTAGGCCGTCGGTTTGTTGCAGGAAGTGCTCAACGCCCCCGAACGCGACCGGGTCGTAGACCGCGAAGAACACGGTGTTGCCGATCCCGCCCATCGGGGCGTCCGGGTTGCTACATTGCCCGCCGGATAGTCCACCGCACAACAGATCCAGCACCAAACCAAGCCCAAAGCCCTTGTAAGTTTGTGCCCCGCCGAACGGGAGAATGCTGCCACGCGGTTCGGTGTAAAGCACGGCCGGATTCGTCGTCGGCTTCCCCTCGTGATCGACAAGCCAGCCGGGGGGCGTCGGTTCGTTCTTTTGGTGATGCACCCGAACTTTGCCCTCGGCAGCAACACTGGTGCCGAAGTCGAGGACCACGGGTTCGCCTGAAGTCGGCACACCAAAGCAAATCGGGTTCGTGCTGATTCGCCCGGCTGTTCCTCCCGGTGGTGCCACTCGCCTGCCGGCGCCGTGCGAATTCACCGAGCCGATGAATGCTAGTTTTTCGCCGGTCGCCACTTCCGCGTATTCCCCCAGTCGGCCCGTGTGGGCACACTGTCGAAGAGTCCCCGCCGCGACTCCCAATGTGTGTGCCTTCGGAATCAGCCGTTGGAGTAAGCGATGGGCTTGGACTTGGCCGAGACCCCACCCGGCATCGGCGGCTATCACCGCCGGCGTTTCGTTCAGGATTTCAAACTTAGCGCCAGGTTTGTAAATACCGGCTTTGATGAAGTCAACGTATTGCGGCGCCCGCATCACGCCGTGGGAGTCATGACCGCAAAGGTTGGCATCCACTAAGCTAGTCGCCACGATCTTGGCTTCATCGTCCGGAACGCCCGCCACCACGAAGAGTTTGTACGTGAAGTCGGTGAGCGGTTGAGCGGAAATCGTCGGCATCGGGTTGCTCCGGAGGCTGTGGTTTAGAATTGGGCTACGATTGGCCACTGACTTTGTTTTGTAGGAGAAATCGGAATGTTTCGCATCACGACGCGAGAAGCGCAAGCAGGTCACTTTACCGGCAGCGTTTACACGCTCGCGGACCAAGCCGAATCCGTGCGGGCGGAAGTGTGGCCGTTTCTGGGAATGAATTGTTTGCGTTGGCAAGTCCGCAACCCGGATGGTTCCTGGGGAAGCTTGCTGTACGCCGCACCGGACTGGGAAGCCAACCCCGTGCCCACGCGGAGTGGGCACCCGGTGCTGTTTCCCTTTCCCAATCGCCTGAAGGACGGGCGGTTCACATTCGCAGGCCACACGTACCAACTGCCTCGCAATGAATCGACCGGGAAGCACGCCATTCATGGTTTCACACCCTATAACCCCTGGCGTGTTGTTGGACTCGAAGCGACTAGTGATTCTGCTTCCCTAACAGGGCAGTTCCAATTGTCGAAGGACTTGCCGGAGGCGTTGGCGTACTGGCCGGCTGATTTTTGCATCACGTTGACCTACCGGTTGACCGCGCGAAGTCTCAGTGTGGAAGCACACGTTCAAAACCCAGGCACGACT
>JAYSXU010000967.1:0-6782 GCA_043716965.1 Fimbriiglobus sp. | reverse complement strand
AATCTTCGTGATTCTATCCTAAGAATTTAGCTACACATCATTTCGCAGTAACGTCGGCCCGGTGATCGTGAAGCCCTGCGGCAGTTTTGCGGCGCAGTCGTCGGCAGTCAGCGCGAACAACGGGGAAATCTCAATCGGGTCTGTGGTGCCAGTCGGCACGGTGACACCCGCTTGTCGCAGCCAGCGGGCGGCGAGGGCGGTCATGGCTTGCTTGACGGTCGCTTCCGTGTCGGCGCCCGTGGCGTTCTTCAGTGGTGCAAATTCGTCGGCACGGTTCACGCTGACGGCAAGCCAGCGCTCGGCATGGGGTAGGGCGTCGAACACGAATAGCTCGAACTTTAGGGCGTTTTCACTCTGGGGGTTCGTCGTGGTCCCGGTCTTCGTGTCGAAGTGTGGCACTTTCTTGCGGGCCGTGTGGAACGCCAATCGCTCCGCGCCGCTGGTGACCCGTTCCAAAAACGGCACGCTGAACACATGAATCGCTGGGCTACCCGCCCGATATTGCAAGACACCGGAATCGTCCCGTTCTTCGGCCAGTTCGCGGGGCAAGTCCGAGTATTCGATGATGCCGCAGCGGTTGTTAACGAGGGCCAGCACGCCGACTTTTTCTTCCGGGCGGTCCTTGAACACCACCTTCGAGGAGACTTCCGAATCCGATTCGATGTGCCGCCCCACGAACGCCGGGTCCGCAATCGCCACGAGGGGGTTATCGACCTGGAAGTAAAAAACGTGCTTCACGCCGCGTGCTTTCAGGTCCGCCAGCAAGCCGGAATCGGCCAGCGCCGTCAGGGTGCCGCCGTGACCGTTGGGTGACAGAAACAGCACGCCAGGCTTTTCGAGTAGTAGTTGTCCCGTTGCCAAGTCCAGCGCGGGCATCGTGCCTTGTTGGAAGAACGTCACCTGCTCAGGGGCCAAACCGAAAAAGGAATTGTCGTGAAAGAACGCTTCGGTTTCGGCGTGTGTGGCGTGGCTGGTCATCACGAGCAGTGGCATCGGGGCGCCGAACTTACGAGACAAGGCCAGCACCTTCTCCGCGTGAAATTGAAACAGGCTCGCGCCACTGACCGGCCCGATCGGGAACATCCCCTTGGGCTTCTCGAACCCCAGCCGACTGCCCTGGCCGCCTGCGACCACAAGGGCGGCCACTTGCCCAGCCCGCAACGCGGCTTCCCCAAGTTTGATGGCAGAATCTGGAATGTCGGCGCCGTATTCGACGGGTAACGGCGCGATGTACTCCCGGCTCGGCAAAACCGTGTGCGGTTCGTTGCGGCGGTTGTAAAGTGCTTCCAGTTCGGCGAAGTCAATCCCGGCCAATTGATCGACGAACGCAATCCGAGCGGCAGGCGACAGCGCCGCCCAGCCGTGCAACAGATGCTCTTGGCCATGCAACCGTAAGCGGTGAACCAGATCAGCCGGTGCCTCAGTCATCCGATGGAACCCTTGTCGTGTGGTAGTAAGGCAAGATATTTCACCACGAATAACACGAATAATGTTGACATCGAAGAACGAGTTGGGTGCCGGTAAACCGACCCCGAAGAAGTCCACACACTATCTGGCTATCCTGATTTCATTCGTCTGATTCGTCTGATTCGTGGTTAATTCTAAATCCGGGTTAGAAGAGGAATTGTAGGCCGTCGTAAGCCGGTGACACCCCCGCCGGCAGGGTGCGGGTGAGTTGGTCGTAGTCCATCTCGTGGCCCATGTGCGTGAAGTACGTCTGGCGTGGCTTCACCCGGTCCACCACTTGCAACGCTTGTTCCACACTGAGGTGGGCGGGGTTCGGGATTCCAGGTTTGAGCGCATCCAGTACGAGGACATCCAAGCCTTCCAGGAGTGGCCAACTGCCGTCCGGGATTTTGCTCACGTCGGTGCAGTAGGCCACGTTATCAATCCGGAAGCCGAGCACGTCGAACCGCGAATGGATGAGTGGAATCGGCGTGACCCGTTGCCCCAGCACTTCAAACGGGGCCGTACCGATGCGGCGAAATTCGAGCTTCGGCAGAATCCCGGCGGGCAAGTTTGCCGTCTCGGAGTGAAAAGCGTAGCTGAAGGTCGCCCGCACCACTTCTTCGACATCGTCCGTGCAATACAGCGGCAACGAGCCGCCGAGTTTCCTGGGGAACAACCGCACGTCGTCCAGGCCGAACAAGTGGTCCGCGTGGTAGTGCGTGTAAAGCACGGCGTGGGCGAGCGGAATTTTCTCGCGCAGGAATTGCACCCGGAGTTCGGGCGTGGTGTCGATGAGCAAATTCCCGGCGGGGAGTTTCAGCAACACGGAACTTCGCGTCCGGTTGTTGCGCGGGTTGGTCGAGGTGCAAACCGCACACTCGCATCCAATCATCGGCACCCCAACGGAGGTGCCGGTCCCCAGAAAAAGAAACGTCCGAATCGCGTCCATGTCTCAAGTATAAGCCCCCGAGCCGGACTTGCCGACCCGAGAGCGGGGAAGTGAAGACCAACTCTCCGCGAACGTCGTCGAATCCGGCCCGCACAACCCCGCCATGAATAACCCCGGCTTGCCCAAGATCCGCGTGCATCTAGCAGAAGAACGGGAAAAACTCTGTAAAATCTTGAAGGAGTCGGGCTGGTAAAAATGCTTCGCGGCGTTGCCCTTCAGGGCACAATGTCGTACCGCCGATTGATCGGAACACAACCCATGAACAACTCAATGGCAATGGCGCTGGCATTAGCGACGGGGTTGTTCACGTTGGGCATCGTGACCGGGGCGGTGCAAATCCGCGGGTTGCGGACGTTGAAAACGCGCAAGCACGTGCCGAGTGACGAAGCCAATTACTTACGCAATCGGTACCGCCGGCGCTTACTCACGGCACTAGTGTTGATGTGCATCGGCTGGATGATTGCGGGTTCTCATCTCTCTGGAATGGAACGCCAAGCCGAAGAACTGGCCGCACCGAAAGTTGTCGCCGATAACCAAGACCCGGACGCACCGAAGCCGCCGCCGACCGACGAACAAAAACAGTTCGTTCGCTTCTACGGCGTGTACTGGATCGTGGTCGTGGTGCTAGTATTCGGGCTGCTGGGGCTGGCCCTCATAGACGCCATCGCCACCCGCCGCTACTGGTTCGGCATCTACCGCGAAATGCGCGACGAGCACCAAGCCAAGCTCCGCCGCGACCTCGCCGTCTACAAGCAACAACAAGAACACAAACGCGGCGGCATCAGCGGCAACAAACTTGGCGACGCCGGGGAATAGTGGGGGCAGTCACCGACCTTCACACATCTTGGGTGTCTTCCGATGGACGACTGGGAAACTGCACGAGCGGGTTCGCGCGGCCCAGAACGATCCGCGTACCGCGAACGAACTCATTTCGCTCGCACTGGCAGAGCCAGACAAGGATGTTGCTTGGGAGTACGTGGTGCTTTTGCACCTACGCGGGTCATGGGACGTGTTTGAAGCGGCACGGTCACTTTGCCAAAGTGATTGCGTTGTGGAGAAAACACTCGGTGTGAACATCGTGGGACAACTCGGCGTGCCGAACCGAACTTTCCCGAATGAATGCGTGGATGCCCTACTTTCACTGCTGAGTTCGGAAGTTGATGTTGGCGTCTTGCAGGCGACTTGTTTCGCATTGGGGCACACAAGCGATAACCGAGCGGCAGACGAACTCGCCAAGCTTGCCACACATCCAAGTGATCGAATCCGTTACGGCGTCGCTTTCGCAATCGCCAACTTGCACAATCAAATTGCGATCGACACGCTGATCCAACTCTCGACGGACACTGCTGTGGAAGTTCGTGATTGGGCCACGTTTGGGTTAGGAAGCCAAATCGAAGCCGACACACCGGAAATCCGCGACGCACTGTTCCGAGCGACAACCGACGCTGATGAAGTCGTTCGCGGTGAAGCGTTCATAGGGCTAGCGCGGCGACGGGATGAGCGTGTCATAGAACCTCTGATCCGTGAATTGTTCGCGTGGCACTCGCTCAAACTCGGCGACTACGTTCTTGACGCAGCGGTGGAACTTGCGGATGCGCGGCTACTTCCAATCCTGAAGCAACTGCAAGAATCCCTAAACGGTCAGGATGAACGATTACACAATGCGATTCAGCGCTGTTCGCCGGGGGAATGAGCGGGCGTGTTGAGGGTAGGCGTCATATTGAGTGGTGAAAGCATGTTTATCGATCTTCGTTTTCTACCCCAACGGGGTTGTTCCATTAGCCTAGGGTTGCGGACCGAAGGTCTGTTACCCTGGGAGGCTTCCGCCCTTGGAAGAAAACGTCCGCTTGCGCACGCCTGTTGGTGTTGTGTGGAAGCTTCCCAGGGTAATCGTCGCAGAGCCTCCTCAACCCTGGGCTAATGGAACAACCCTGTTGGGGTTGAAAACCAGTCACTGCAATCGTGTGCAAATTTCCCATCCACTTCAGTGCCGCCCACCCGTGTGTTGATACTCCTTCATTTTCTGTAGCGGCGATCCCGTCTCGAATCGTTAGAATTGGAACTGATCTGCGACCGGAACGTCTAACTGCTGTTCGCGGTTTCATTCGGGAGTTTCCAGACTTATGATGCGACTTGCTTGGCTCGGCGTGGCCGTTGGGATGTTGGTCTCGTCGTCGCTGGTTGCCCAGCAGCCGATGCCGGCGGACCAGCAGGCGGAGGTGATGTTGACGGCGGCACGCAAGGGGTACGCCGAGGGGAACTTGCCGTTCGCAAGGGAGCGATTTCAGGACGTGGTCACGAAGTTTGGCAACACGCCACAAGCCAATGCGGCGCGGTTCGGGTTGGCGTTGTGTCTGATCAATTCGCCGGAGCAGGACTTCGCCAAAGCGATTGACAATCTGAAGGGGCCGAGTGGGGACGGCGGGTTCGTCGATCGCGGGCAGTCGCTTTACTTGTTGGGCGTGAGTCATCGGGCGTTGGGGTTGAAAGAGCCACAACCGCAATCAGCGAATCAGCGGTTTGCGCAAGCCCAACAGGCGTTCAACACGGCGCGCGACGTGTACCAAGGCCAGAAGAACGACGATTGGGCGGCGCGGTGTCGGTGTGATGTCGCGGAGATGGAGCTACGCCAGAACAAAGTGAAGGAAGCCCGCGCCACGTGTGAACCGTTCACGAAGGATGCGGCGTTTGCCAAGAACAAGCACCGCAAGTTGGGGCTGTACTACCACGGCCTTGCGTACTTTTTAGATAAAGATTACACCAATGCGGGGCGGTCGTTGAACCAAGTTTCGCCGTTCACGGACCCGGCGTTTGGGATTCACGCGGAGTATCTGGTGGGGCGGGTGATGCACCTGGGCGGGGAGCAAGCGGAAGCGGCGGTGCATTACGATGCGGTGCTGGTGAATTACGAACGCGCGAAGAAAGATGCCACAGAAGCGTTGAAGCAACCCGATCGTTTCAAGACCAACCCGTTCGAGAAAGCGCGCCTTGAGTCATTGACGAAAAGTCCGTCGCCGGAATACATCGCGGGGGCGGCGTTTCACGGCGCGTGTCTGAATTACGAAGCGGGGAAGTTCGCGGAAGCGTTGACTAAGTTCCAGACGTTCGTGAAGGACAATGCTCAATCGCTCCTGGCGCCGGATGCGGCCTTGCGTGCCGGGTTTTGCCTCGTGCAGTTGAAGCAATTTGATGAAGCAACGAAGTTGCTGGCGCCGATCCCGGACAAGACGCCACGACTCGCGGACCAAGCCTTGTTCTGGATGGGCAAAGCGCAACTGGGGCTTGCAACTCTCGTTGACCCGGCCAACACGACGGACCGGGACAACAAGTTCAAGGCTGCCATCGTCACGCTGAAAACGGCGACGGACAAAGCCTACCAACTGACCGGGCAAGAACCGGAAGCGAAAATCCGTCGGCACGAGATGCTGTTTGAACTGGCGGACGCCCAACAATTGGTCAACCAGTTTAAGGAAGCAGCGGGCATTTACGAAACCCTTTGGAACGAGCAATCGCTACCCAACCGGCGCGAAGAGTTGTTGCAACGACTCGGGGCCGCGCTCGGGGCGGCAGGGCAAGTGGATCGCTCCGGTCAACGCTGCGATGAGTTTCGACGGCTGTTCCCGCAAAGCACGCTGACCCCGGCAGTGTTGTTCCGCCAAGCCGAAAACCTGTTCGCCCAAGCCGTGGCCATCACCAAAGACAAAAACCGGGTTGCAGAGTTAAGGCAGCGCTACGAAGAAGCCGCGACGAAGTACAAGGAAGTGGTAGACAAGTACCCCGAGTTCGAGCGAGTCCACTACGCCCGCTACGGCATGGGCATTTGCTACACGCAACTCGGCAACCTCGACGAGGCGGTCAAGTCGTTCGATGCCATCCCTGCACCAGACCGCATCGGCGAACTGGCGTCATCTAGCTACCTCCTCGCGGATTGTTTGATCCGCCAAGCCCCGACGAAAGCCGATGACGCGCTGCAAGAAAACCAGATCCGCGAAAAGCTAACGATGGCGGTCGGGTTGCTCGAAAGCTTCGTGGCAGCGAATGCTAAAGCTCCGGAAGCACCGGCATCACTACTGAAACTTGGGCATTGCTTGAAGCGACTCGGGGCCACCTTGGCCGACCAGAATGAACGCAACCAAACGCTCACCAAAGCCCGCGAAGCCTTCGAGAAATTGACCAAGGACTACGCCAAAGATCCGCTCGCCGGGCAAGCCATACTTGAAATCGCCAAGGTCCGCGCGTTGTCGGGCGACCGGGGCGGCGCGATGAACGATCTCCGTGCCTTCAGCCAACGGGAGGAACTCAAGAACCACCCGATTGCCCCACTCGCCGCGCTTCACTTGGCGACTCTTCATCGGGAGCAGAATCAACCCGTCGAAGCGGTGAA
>JAYSXU010000966.1:0-2304 GCA_043716965.1 Fimbriiglobus sp. | reverse complement strand
CCGTTTTTGGCATCATACGCATCCCGATGTTGGCGTTGCACGACTTTGTGGTTTTCGTATCGTGGCCGCATGAAGAATTCCGGGATTCGGCCGTATGTGTGGATGCTAAGTGGGTGCGCGTGGTTTGCGGTGATGGGCCTCATCACGCACGACCTGGGGCGACCGATTGCCGACGGGGGGCCGCCCAGTTGCCCGTGGCTCGTCGTGGCGTTTTTTCGCAGCGTCGTCGCCACGGTGTTCGCGGCCAGCTTGGCACTGGCCTATGGTCAAAAGCTGGTCTTCTGGCAGCCACGGATTTTGTGGATTCGCAGCTTGGCCGGTAGTTGCAGCATGATGGCGACGTTCTACGCGCTGGCCCATTTGCACGTCACGGACGTCCTGACGTTGACGAACACCTTCCCGATCTGGGTGGCGATATTGTCCTGGCCGCTGGGCCAAGACCGCCCCACGTTCGGCGTCTGGGTCGCGGTGCTGTTCGCGGTCTGTGGTGTCGCCGTTGCAATTCAACCGCACTCGGAAGTCTTCAAACAATTACCGGCCATGTTTGCATTGGTCGCGGCCTTTTTCACTGCGATTGCGATGCTGGGATTAAACCGCTTACGTCATGTCGCGCCGTTTGCGATCGTCACGCACTTCTCCGCGATTTCCGCAATCTTCGGCGGCACCGGGTGGTTTCTCATCGACGTGGTCGGCATCGAAATCGGCACGACCGGCGACCCGCATTGGTATCTGCATTCGCTGGTGTGGCTGGAGATCATCGGCGTCGGGGTCACGGCAACCATCGGTCAGGTTTTTCTCACGTTGGCCTTCAGCCGTGGGTCCGCAACCAAGGTTTCCGTCGTCGGGTTGTCGCAAGTCGTCATGGTGATGATCTTCGAGGCCGCGCTCGGTTGGAAGCTGTTTGATACACTCATGATCGTCGGCACCGCAATGGTTCTCGGCCCCACGGCGTGGCTAATGGTACGCGAACGCCAGAAACCCGGACAACCGAAACCCGAAGAACCCGTCATGGAAGAAGTGGCGATCGAGTAACGAAAACGGTATCGTTGGTGATGGGCGACGTTATCCAGTTGGTAGCAGTCCAGAATTACTCACGCAGAGACGCAGTGACGCAGAGAAGGAAAAAATAGTTTTTTTGGTTTTCTCTGCGTCACTGCGTCTCTGCGTGAGTCATTCTTCACGATTTGAGAACAACCATGTCAGAAGCAATAGCCGCCGATGCCCCGTTACTGTCGTCCGAGTTCCTGCGGCGATTGGAGCAACTGGAACTCGTGTCGAAGAAAATTCTCGCCGGGCGGATGAAGGGGGATCGCCTCAGTAAGCGGAAAGGGCGCGGCTCCGAGTTTGCGGACTACCGGCCCTACGTCGTGGGGGACGACCTGCGGTTTCTGGATTGGAACTTGTTTGGCCGCGTGGAGAAGCTGTTTTTGCGGCTGTACCGGGAAGAGGAAGACCTGCACATCTACCTGCTAATCGACAACAGCAAGTCGATGGACTACGGCTCGCCGACGAAGTTGCACTACGCCAAGCAAGTGGCCGCCGCGTTGGGATTCGTCGGGTTGGTGAACACGGATCGCGTCATCATCGAAGGCGTCGGCGGGCCGAGTGGCACGAGTACCCGGTCGCCACAATTTCGCGGGCGGCAAAGCCTGTGGCGGATGATGAAGCACCTCGACACCATCGAACCCGCCGAAACCGGCGATCTGAACCGGGCGTTGCGTGGTTTCAGCACGCGGGCAACGGGGCAGGGGATTGCGGTGATACTGAGCGACTTCATGGACAAAGATGGCTATGAGGACGGCCTGCGGTTCCTGGCCGCCCGGCACCTCGACATCTACACGATTCAGATTCTCGCGGAAGAAGAGATCAACCCGCCGTTCACTGGCGACCTCAAACTCACCGACCTCGAAGACGGCGACGAGGCCGAAGTGACCATCAGCGCCCCCCTACTGGAACGCTACCAAAAAACCCTGGCCGCGTTCCGTGGCGGCCTCAACAGCTTCTGCACCAAACGCGGCATGTCCTACCTCTTCACCAGCAATCAAGTCCCCTTCGAGAAACTCGTGCTGGGCTACCTCCGAGCAAGGGGACTGGTGCGGTAAGAAATGCAAATGATTGCAACAAGTATCTCCGAAGTGAATTAAGAAGGACTCACTGCCGAGAGCGCAGAGAAAACCAAAGTAGGAGTTGCGCAATTGCTTGTTAGCCTGACGCGCCAGCGAGGGGCACGTTTGTTGGTGGAAGTTTGTCGATTGATCTAGGTTTTCTACCCCAACGGGGTTGTTCCCTTAGCCCAGGGTTGCG
>JAYSXU010000965.1:0-6796 GCA_043716965.1 Fimbriiglobus sp. | reverse complement strand
GAAGACTCGACCACGACCTACAAGAACCAACACGTGCCCGTCACCGTGAGAAGTATTCTGTCTTCGCGTAAACCGTCAGGATGCTTTTGCCGACCTCGAAGAAGGTGCCTTCCTTCTCGTCTTTTGACAGGGTGAGGTCCGGGTACTTTGCGATAATCTGGTCAGCGGTTTGCGCTTTCGCTTCGATCTCGTCCGGCAACACCCCCGTCGCACCGATGTAGAACACCAGCCCGGTCAGGGTCTCGCGGAACAGCGATTCTTGCTTGGCTTCCAGCTTCTTCTTCGCGTCGGTCAAGGCTTCGACGAACGCCTTGCGGGCTGGTTGTTTGCCCCTGGCGCGGTCTTTCACAATCGCGGCCAAGTCTTTGGCAGCAACCGATTCCAGAATCTTCACCGCACTGCCGTTCGCTTTCAGGCCGAGAAAATCGTCGAACAGAGTCTTCATGAGGTCATCGACTTTGGTGACCTTCAGCTTGGCGGAGAGTTGCTTGTGGCGGTAGGTACACGTGCCGTCGAGAACGTCTTCAAACTTGGCCTTGTCGAGTTGCTTGCCGCTGCCGTCGAGGACTTCGTACAGCCGCTCCAAGAACTTGTTCGCACTGTGCAGCTTCGAGAGGTTCAAAATCTCGCGGGTGCCCAGGTCGATCTTGTAACTGGTGCGAGTATCGACGCTGCCTTCTTGCAGGGCTTGCTTCAGGTCCGTGTAGGGGTTCGTCGTCGGGAAGTTGAGGTACAGCGACTTCGACAGGAAGTGCTTCTTCAGTTCTTCCACTTGCTCGGCGGTGAAGTCGGCGGAGTCTTCCTTCAAGTGGGCGGACACGAGGCTGGCGAGAATCTTGAGGTCGCGTAGTTGCTCGAAAGTGCCGTCGAGTTTGATGTCCCCGGCAAACGCGGGCACCAGCGGCAGGTTGTCGAACCGAACGAGGTAGGCGGCGCTGGCGTCGTACTTCGTGGCGGGCGTGCCGTCGTCGTTTTCCAGCACGTCCGCTTTCCAAAGTGCCTCGAAGCATTTCTTGCTGCTGAACCTCACCTTCAGGTTGTCCACGTTCAATTCCCCGTCGCCGACGAGCGTGTAGTTGTTGAACGTGCGCAGGTCGTCGAGCAACACCCCGGCCACTTGGGTAATGGGCTTGCCGCCGGCGCGCGGCACGAGTTGCACGCGGCGGGAGATCAGCATGTTTAACGTGGCCGCGTTCCGGTTCACGTCGAAGCTGCTGACGCGGGCGTATTCCTCGGCGTCGGCGGACTCGGTCTTGAGCCACGGCTCGACCAGTTTGCCGGCGTCGTCGCGGGTGCCCTGGAGTCGTTTCAACCCTCGCCGCACGTAGTTTTTTTGCAAGTGTGGCAGGTTCACCAGCCAGTCGCCGAGGTGGTCTTCGAGCAGGCGAATCACGTTTAGAAATGGGGTGCGTTTGTTGATCGGCACCTCGGACAGCACCGAATGTTGCTCCAGCTTTTCGGGGTGCAAAATCAAGTCTTCGAGGTCGCCCGCGAACGCGGCACACTGGTTGTTGGTGAGGGCCTTGCTGTGCAAATCGACCATCGTGGCGTCGAAGCTGCTGCCGAGGGCGTACTTGGCGGTGTTCAAATTTCCTTCGGCCAGTTGCCCCTTGGCGAACGCAAAAACCGCCTCGCTGGTTTGCACTTCGGGCACGTCCTTGAGTGCCTGGTATTTCTTCGCGTCCAACTGCCGGTACTGGTACACCACGCCGTCGAACTCCGGCTTGATGCCACAAACTTTCATCGCCCCGGCTGCGCCATTAACCCGCCCGGCGGCGTGCGACACGAACACTTGGAACGTGTACCCCGTTGGCAACGGAACCTGAACCGGCGGCACGAGGTTCGACCCGAGCAGCTTCGTCGAGGAGTACAACGTGTCGTAAACCGCTGCGGTGTTGCCGGCCTTCAGGCACGACCCGGACGCAGTGTTGGCGATCTTCGACAGCAGCCGGAAGTCGGAATAATCCGAGTACGCGATCGTGTTCACGAACACGTCTTGGTCCTTGATGCCGTCCACGATCGACTGCAGGGCGGCAGCCTCCGAGGTGCTGGACGGGTCGTTGGCGTAGCCGTCGGTGTGAAGTGTGATCGCGGTCAGTTCGCCGGGCTTCACCAGTGAATTCGCCAGTTGCAAGCCGCCCGAAATGCACGTCAAGAATGTCGCGCTAATCTTCTTGATTTCGGCTTGCTGCTTCGACCCGGACTTCATGATGTCCTTAATCGGCACCCGCTGAAAGTGGCAGGTTACGTCGCCCTGCCCCGAGTACGAAATCAGCGTGACCACCAGGTTGAATTGCGTGTACTCATCCAGCGTCAGCAGTTTCAACAGCGTGTCGCGCAGGTCCGACATTGCGCTGGACATCGACCCGGAACGGTCCACGACGATGATGCTGTGTGCCAGACTCTTCGCCTTCGGATCGACCGGCGGGCGTTCGAGTTCATTACGATCGACGACGTAAAACGCCTTCGGTTCGCCGAGCAAATTGTAAAGTGTGAACTTCGTGCGCCCCTCCGGTCGAACGAGTGCCCCGGTAGGAGCAAGTTGTGTTTTGGGAATCGCCGCCGTCTTCTTCGGTTTCGCAGCTTTAGCCTTGGCCATGATCGGTCTCTGAGGTGGAAAAGGGTGTTGTCAATCTGTGAGAAGTCTAGCTTGCGATCCGAAGGGGTGGAAAGTCAGAAACTGCGAATTTACTTCAGAAGTATCTCACGCAGAGACGCGGAGGCGTAGAGTTTAAGAATTCTTCACTCTGCGCCTCCGCGTCTCTGCGTGAGATACTTCAGGTTTGGGTCGGTCGATACACTAATGGAAGAGAAATCCGATCCCCTCCATGACGTAGGTAGTTTGCGATGTCGTTCGAGAAGGTTGAAACGCAGAACGTTGATTTCCCGGCCCTGGAACGTCAAGTTTTGCAATTCTGGGCGGATCGGGACATCTTTGAACAGCGCAAGCAACTCAACGTCGGCAAGCCGACGTGGTCGTTCCTGGACGGGCCGATCACTGCGAACAACCCGATGGGCGTTCACCACGCCTGGAACCGCACGTACAAGGACGCCTACAACCGCTTCTTCGCCATGACCGGGCACGAACTGCGCTACCAACAGGGGTTCGACTGCCAGGGTCTGTGGGTGGAAGTCGAGGTCGAAAAGGAACTCGGGTTGCGGTCGAAACGGGACATCGAAAACCTCGTCCCCGGTGACCCGGAAGCGTCGATGGACAAGTTCGTCCAAGCCTGCAAGGACCGCGTCGATAAGTTTGCGCGCGTGCAAACCGAGCAGTCGGTGCGGCTCGGGTACTGGATGGACTGGGACCGGACGGACGCGGACTGGGCCAAGCCGGTGGATGAGCGGAAGTCGTACTTCACGATGTCCGAGAGCAACAACTACACGATCTGGTCGTTCCTGAAAAAGTGCCACGCGAAAGGGCTGATCTATCGCGGTTACGACGTGATGCCGTGGTGCGGGCGGTGCGGCGTCGGGTTGTCCGAGATGGAGTTGAAGGAAGGCTACAAGACGATCGAACACCGCGCGTGCTTCGTCAAGTTCCCGCTGAAGGACCGCCCCGGCGAGAACATCTTGGCGTGGACGACGACACCTTGGACGCTAACCAGCAACGTCGCGGCGGCGGTGAACCCGGAGTTGACGTACCTGCAAGTGAAGTTGAAAAGCGAGATCTACTACGTGGCGAAGGGCGCGTTCAAGTTCGACCGGATGTCCGGTGGCAGTAAAGATGAGGAATCTTCTGTCTTGACATTTAATGGCATTCCGCTCACGTTCAACGGAGCGCCAATGACATTTGGAAAATCCAAGCGGAATTGGCTGGAGGGCGTCCCGCACCTGTCGAGCATCGAGCAGCACTTCAAGTCGAAGGCGGGCAAGGGGGATAACTATGAAATCGTCGGTGAGGTGAAGGGCGCGGACATGGTCGGGTGGGAGTACGTCGGGCCGTTCGACGACCTCCCGGCGCAACAGCACGAGTACGGCTACCCGGAAGAGGTGGCGAAGATCGTGCAGCAAAACGGCTGGTGCCCGGCGAAAACCGGGGCGCAATCGCACCGCATCATCTCGGGCGGCAAAGACGTGACCGAGGGCGAGGGGACCGGCATCGTCCACACCGCGCCGGGGTGCGGCGGCATCGACTTCCAGTGGGGCAAGCAAAACGGCCTGCCGCAGATCGCCCCGATCGGCGACGACGGGTGCTTCCAAGATGGCTTCGGCCCGTTCACCGGGTTGAACGCGGCGGACCCTGCGACGGCGGACGTGGTCTTCGACGAACTGAAGAAACGCGATCGGTTGTTCGTCACCGAGCGCTACGTCCACCGCTACCCGCACTGCTGGCGGTGCAAACGGGAGTTGCTTTACCGCCTCGTCGATGAGTGGTTCATCAACATGGGGCCGCAGCAAAAGGAAGAAGGCTTCCGCGGCGACATCATGAAGGTGGTCAAAAAGCCGGACGTGAAGTTCCTACCAGAGTCGATCAACGGCACCGCCCGTGAGTTGGATTGGCTACGCAACATGAGCGATTGGATGATCTCCAAGAAGCGGTTCTGGGGGCTATCGCTGCCGATCTGGGTCGATGAAAAAGACCCGACGCAGTTTGAAGTGATTGGCTCCCGCGAAGAACTCCAAGCTCGTGCCATTGAAGGGTGGACGGCGTTCGACGGCCACAGCCCGCACCGCCCGTGGATCGACAAGCTCGTCATCATCAACCCGAAAACTGGCAACCGGATGCACCGCGTGCCGGACGTAGGCAACCCGTGGCTGGACGCGGGCATCGTGGCGTTCAGCACGCTGAAGTACACCACGGACCGGGCGTACTGGGAGAAGTGGTACCCGGCGGACTTCATCACCGAAAGCTTCCCCGGCCAGTTCCGCAACTGGTTCTACGCGCTGCTCGCCCTGTCCACGATGATGAGCGACGGCCAGCCGCCGTTCAAAACGCTCCTCGGCTTCGCCACGGTGAAAGACCAGTACGGCCACGACATGCACAAGACGAGTGGCAACTCGATCGAGTTCATCGCCGCCGCCGATGAAGGCGGCACGATGCCGGACGAAAAGGGCGTGATGCAGCCGTTCAAGGCGATCGGCGCGGACACGATGCGCTGGCTGTACTGTCGGCACAACCCGGCGCAAAACCTGAACTTCGGCCCGATCCCGGCCAACGAGGTGCGTGGCAAGTTCATCATCAAGTTGTGGAACTGCTACGCCCTGTTGTGTAACTACGCCCGCCTCGACGGGTTCGATCCGACTGGACCCGAAGTCGTGCTAACCGACCGACCAGACATCGACCGCTGGATCCTGTCCGACTTGCAAAACCTGGTGCAAACCGCCCAAACCAGCTTCCGCAGCTACAACGTCGCGGCGTTCGCGCAGGACACCGAAGAGTTCATTGATGCGAAGCTGTCGAACTGGTACATCCGCGTGAACCGGGATCGGTTCTGGAGCAAGAACGCGGAACTGGACGCGACCGGGCTGCACGACAAACAAGCGGCGTACCAAACGCTGTACACCGTCATCACCACGCTGGCGAAACTAATCGCGCCGTGCGTGCCGTTCTTGGCCGAGGTGATGTGGGCGAACTTACGCACGCCATCCGACCCTGAATCGGTCCACCTGTGCGATTACCCCACGGCGAACGAAGC
Source organism: Fimbriiglobus sp. (assembly GCA_043716965.1). GTDB lineage: Bacteria > Planctomycetota > Planctomycetia > Gemmatales > Gemmataceae > Fimbriiglobus. Next base: position 1,157 of record JAYSXU010000965.1, on the reverse strand, counting down.
ACTGATCGACGCCCAACTCTCCGCCGACATGGACGCCGTGTTGCGGATCGTGAACCTCGGCCACGCCGCCCGCAACGTGGCGAAGCTGAACGTCCGCAAGCCCCTCGCGGAACTCGTCATCGCTGATGTGAACGGGGCGAAATCGGAAGATGCGACTAGGGATGTAGAACCTGTCAACGACGAGGCCAATCGCCGCGCTGTCGAGTGCTTTAACGAACTGATTCGCCATGAGTTGAACGTCAAGAAGCTGACCCTTCACACGGCGACCGAACCGCTGTTGAAGGCAACCGCCAAGCTCAACAAAAAGACCGCCGCGAGCAAGCTCGGCCCGACGTTGAAAGAAGCCGAAGCCGCGTTAGCAAAGTTGGACGCCTTGCAACTGACCACCCCAATCGAGATCGCCGGGGTCACGCTCGAATCCGCCGACATCATCAAAGAATACGCCGCCCAACCCGGTTGGGTCGCGGTCGTGGACAAAGGCACCCAAGCGGCGCTCGACACCCGCATCACGCCCGAGTTGAAAGCCGAGGGCTTGGCCCGCGACGTGGTCCGCTTCGTGCAAGACGCCCGCAAGGACGCCAAGCTCGATGTCGCCGACAAGATCACGCTCAATCTACAAACCGACAGCCCCGAACTCCGCAACGCCATCGCCAGCCACCAAGCCACCATCGCCGCCGAAACCCAAGCCACCACCTGGAGCGACGCCCCACTGACACCCGACTGTCACACCAGCACCGTCAAGATCGACGGGCAAACCATGACGATCAGCTTGCGAAAGGCGTAGTTGGTGCAAGGGAAGATGGTGATTGCAAGTCGAACTCGTTGCCTTGGTTTGGTGCCCTGAAGGGGCACCGGGTTGTAGCCACGGGTGGAGCGCAGCGGACCCCGTGGACCGCGACTCCCTCCGAGGTTGCCCTGGAGGGGCGAAGGATTCCTCTGCCCCTCCAGGGCAGTCGAGACGTGAGGAAGCTCCCACAGGTTCCGCGAAGCGCTCCACCCATGGCTACATCCCGTGACCGCTTCGCGGCCAGAAAGCCAGTAACATTTATGGTGCCGTATATCTAGTAGTCACTCCGTTGATTCCGTCCCCTATCGCTATACCGCGAGCGGTTCAGACTCAGTTCCGACGAGCCGTGGGGTTGACCCCCACGGGTTGC
>JAYSXU010000964.1:0-2320 GCA_043716965.1 Fimbriiglobus sp. | reverse complement strand
GTTTGGCGTGACCCCTCGCTGGCGCGTCGGGCTAACAAAACCTGAACCAATGCTGCAACTGCTTAACACCTACGCTGAATGGATTATCGCTAGTTACGTTCGTGCCGTCCATCCGTGCCGGTAATCCATGAGGGAGCAACGTGAATCGTCCAGTCGTGTTGTGTGGCTTGGGTCGGGTCGGGTGGCGGGTGTTGGATTTCTTACGCGGTGCCGGCGTGCCGGTCATTGTTCTCGATTTACACATTAAACCGGACGACCCTCGGTTAACAGGGGTACAAGTCATTCGCGGGGATTGCCGCGATTTGCAGGCGCTCGCACAAATTGATTTCGCCGCCGTCCGTGGGGTGCTGATTGTCACAAGCGATGACCTCGTCAACGTCTCGGCCGCACTGCTGATCCGACGCTTCAACCCGGATTGCCGCATCGTGGTGCGGATGTTCAACCAGAATCTCATCAACCGCCTTGGTCACGCGATTCGCAACATCACCGCACTTTCCGTCTCCGCACTCACCGCACCGCTGTTGGCCGTCTCCGCGTTAACGGGGGATTCTCTCGGGGCGTTCAAACTCGACTCCGGGCCACAACAGATTGCCGAAATCCAGATTGTCGAAGGGTCCGAACTGGTCGGTCGGAAGTTGAACGACTTGGCGGGGCAATTTCACTTGCTGATTCTGGCACACGAAACAACCAATGCTCCTATCCAGTTGCTGCAACACATCCCCAGTGGCGTCGCGTTGTCACCGGGGGACCGTGTCATTGTTTGCGGCCGCCCGGATGATCTTGAACCGCTCTTGGCAACCGGGAGCGGCGATCTCTTTTCCAGCGTGTTGTGGGCCAGTTGGCTGAAACGCATCGGTCGCACCATTCGCCGCACGCTGGGCGAGATTGATCTCGCCGTGAAGCTTGGCACGCTGGCGTTGTTTATCACACTCTTCGGCAGCACGCTGATTTTTCGCTTCGGGATCGGTGTCGATTGGGCGGACGGGATTTACCAAACGGTGAGCATTGTTGCGACGGGTTCGGATTTGAAAGGCGAAGGCCGTGATGACTGGGTGAAGGTGTTCATCAGTTTCTTGAAGATCGCCGGGGCCGCGCTCATTGCCGGGTTCACCGCGATCTTCACGCAGTACCTCGTGCGCGCCAAGTTGGGCGGCGCGTTTGAAGCGCGCAAAATCCCGGACGGCGGCCACATCGTGGTGTGCGGACTGGGCAACGTCGGCTTTCGCTGTGTCGAAGAGTTTGTGCGGATGGGCAAGCAAGTGGTTGCAATCGAAAAGGACGCCACGAACACATTTGCCGCAACAGTCCGGCGGATGGGCATTGCCGTCATCGTCGGAGATGCCACCGTTGCGGAAGTGCTTCGCCAAGCCCGCACGAATACCGCACGGGCCGTGGTGGCGGCGACCTCTTCTGAGTTAGCGAATCTCGAAATTGCCTTGTTGGTCCGCGATAAAAACCCGGAGCAACGGGTCGTGGTCCGGCTCAACGATCCGCAGTTCGCCCAGGCCGTGCGGGAAGCGGCCAACATTAAACTCGCCTTGGCAATCCCGGCTCTGGCAGCCCCGGCGTTCGCTGCCGCGTTGTACGGGGATCGCGTGCAAACGCTGGTGTCGGTCGGTGATCGCACGTTGGCAGTCGTCGAGTTGCAAGTCCAAGCCGACGACCCGTGCTTGCACGAAACATCCCTGCTAGCGGCGATGGTGGACTATCAGTTTTTGCCCGTCGCGGTCACCGGCCAACCGCCCTTCTCGCTCGACGGCATCCCGAAACACTACCGCTTGAGGACCGCCGATCTCCTCACGGTGGTGATCGAACTCACCGACCTCGAACGAATGCTCCGCCGTGAAAAAGCCCGTGCCGTATGGGACGTCGTGATCGACGCACACCCCGCACTGACTTCGGGTTCACTGGTGCCAATCGTTCGGACTGTTCAAGGTTGTTCCCAGGAAGAAGCCGAAGCGTTGGTCAAACTCCCCGCCTTTTCAGTGGCAACCCAACTCACACGCGGCACCGCCGAAGAACTGCTCTCCCGAATCGTCCGCGAACGGGCCACTGGCCGCATTGTGATGTCACACTCCGAGAACACGGCAGAATAGGAATCCATCTAGTTATTATTACGAAAAAGCGATTGCTTAGCGAGAAACTCGGAAAAGTGCCGATGGGGTGGGGTAAGGAGCATTTCTTTCAACAAAACTGTTGCGGGTTCGCTCAGATTTGATGCTGTGGCAATAACCATTGCAGTTACGCAGTCGTGCCTAAATCCAAAGCCGATCACGAAAGCACGAAAAAATCCATGATCTTGGGGTTCCATTTCGTGCTT
>JAYSXU010000963.1:0-6830 GCA_043716965.1 Fimbriiglobus sp. | reverse complement strand
CACCACCACCGAACCCACCGCCTGGGCCGCCACGACCTCCACCGCCGCCGCCGCCACCGCGTTGTTGTTGGGGGCCGTTGAAGACATCGCTGATGACGTTGGCGGCTTCTTCCGCACTGACGTTTTTGAGCCGGAGTACGGTGTAGTTTTCATCGCCCTTAGCCGAGAGCAAGAACCGTGCAATTTGCGTGGCGAATTCGACGGCTTCCGGGTCTTCACTGGTGATGATGAGCTTGTCGCCCAACACGGAAATCGTGACCGGCTTCCCACTTGTCGCAGCGACTGGTGATGGTGGGGCGGGGTCTTTCTTTTGCTCGCCCACGCCCTGAGCCAGGATGTACTGCGGCTGCATGTGATTCGGCAAGTACGACGTTTTCTTGTTCGGATCGACGGCCCTCGGCAACGGTTGGGGCGGATCGTTCTGCGGCATCGGAGGCGGGGTCCGGGGCGTCGTCATCCCTGGGGCCACGACTTCGATTGGGTTTTTCTTCCCGAGCTTCCGCATCATTTCCGCGAGACCTTCCGCGAAGATGACGGAGTTGCCTTTCTCCATCGTGATGATGCGCATGTTCGGGCTGTTTAACGCCGCGCCGCCGGTACCCGGCTTCTCGCCCATCACTTCGATGAACTGTTCGGCCTGCTTAATCTGGTCATCAGTTCCGCGGAGCAGCACGCCGGACGCCGCACCGTCGGTGCGCGCTTCCACGAACACGCCGGTGCTACCGAGTGCCGCCTTCAACGTGTCCGCAGTGACCTTCGGATCGAGTACGTTCAGCGTGATGAACTTCACCGTCGAGTTCGGCTTGGTGTCGCCGGGTGACTGAATCAGTTTTACGATGTCGAAGTGGTCCGCCGGAAGGGCGTAGACCATGATCTGGTTGTTTAACGTGATTGGCGTGATCTGAATCACTGTCGAGGTTTTGTAAACCGTTTGCAAGGTCTTTGCAATGGATTCCGCAGTACCAGACGCCACGTTGTAGAACCGCAGTTCCGCGTTGCCGGTGACGATGCGTTCTTTCTCGCCGGTGTCGAGATCTTTGAGCAGGTTCTTGGCCACGGAAATCTTGTCCGACGGCCCCGTAATCACGATGGTGTTCGTTTCTTCAAGGACGACGATTTGTACGGTGCGGAACCGGGGGTCCGGGCCGGTTTGGGCGTCACGGCTGCGGCCACCTCCACCACCTTGGAAACCGCCGCCACCTTGAAATCCGCCACCACCTTGGAACCCGCCACCGGGTTGGAACCCGCTTGGGAAGCCGCCCGGTTGTTGTGCCGCGTTGGGTTGGCTCACATCCGTGGTTCCATCTTTGAGCGAACCCCGAAGGCTTTCCGCGACTTTCTGGGCGCGTTGGAACTTACAGTGATACGTCAACGTGTCGCCCTTTTCGTCGTCGAGCTTTTCCAGGTAGCCAATGATGTTGCGGATGTTGGCGACTTTGTCCGTGATTATCAAATTGCTCGCGCCGAATGCGTAGACCTCACCGAAGTTCGTGAGTAACCTTTTGACCTGGGGTGCAATGTCGGACGCCACCGTTGTTTTCAACGGGATCACCGTTTGCACAATTTCCGTTTTGCCGAGTTTCGGCAACTGATCGGGCGTCAGCCGACGGATCGAGTCGGCCGGTAGCTTCTCATCCGCCGGGTGAATCGAGAACGATTGTTCGCGGCGCAGGATCACATATTTTTCAGCGGCCAACGCTTCGTTGAACAGGTCGAGAATGTCGGCGATCGGTTTGTTATCAATGCTCAACGAGACGGTCGAAACGGGCTTGACCGTGGTGATGAGCTTCAACCCGCTTGCTTTCTCAAGCCACGCGAACGCGCTGTCCCACGAAGCTTTTTCAAACTTGTACGAGAACAGCTTTTCCGCAACGGCCGGCTGAACCGGCAGTGGTAGCATCGGCCGGGCGTCACCCGTGGTACCGGGCGTTGGGATCGGTGTCTGTGGTTGAATGGCCAACACACTGCCGCCGAGGCTAGCCACCAGGATTGCTGGCAACCAACGGCGTAACCGCCACATTGGTATACGAAGCGAAGTTGTGCGTCGAAAACGTGGAATCCCCATCTGCAATCCCCCCTGACTGAGCCGAGTTCGCCTACTCCGCCACGTAACGCCAGCTACCGGATTCCCCCCCGGTCCCCAGCGATGGTCGGAACAGTGCAATGCTCAACGTCAATATCGAATTGTCTGGGCGACTGCAACAGAAAGTCGCCCGGTCTGAGACAGAATTAATGTTTGAAGCGGTTCGCCAAATTGCCGGGCTTCGCGGGCTTCGAGACTCGCACCGCGAAGCCGTGCGGCTACGCTATTTTTCGGTCGCGCCGATGGGTTGGGTGGCCATCGGGTTTACGGTAAGCGTGGTCGTTTCGGCGGTTGCAAGGGCAGGGGCCGTGGCCCGTTGAATCGCCTTCTGCCGTTCCTCACCCTTGAGTTCGACAATACGGTTCAGAGATTCGCCCGATTTCCACAAGTAGACTCGTTCCGTGGGTTCGGTCGTTGTGGGCGAATCCGCATCGGGTTTCGTGGCTTTGTCGCTTTTGACCGCCGGTGGCGTAGTCGGGCGCCGACTGCCGACAGAAGGAGGCTTGGGAGCTACTTCAGCCCCTTCGAGCAACGTCAACACGAGACCGTCGCCGTCGAACCCGACGACCCGAAATTTCTTGGCGGTCCCCGACGTGGCTTCGGAGATGTCGAGATCAGGTTCCGGTGCGTATGACTTTTTCAAGCCTTTGACGGAGTAGTAATACTTCACCACTTCGGGCGTCAGCTTGTCTTTCACCCAATGCATGTCAATCAGGTACTCTTGCTTGCTAGCTAAGTCTTCGATGACCGCCGTGCCGCTACCGTCTGAATTGCGGCCAATCCCAGTCATGCGAATGAACGGGCTGGTGTCTTCTTTCGGTACCGGCACGACAACGGCGACCACTTCGGGTGGCGGCGGCGGGCCGTGAAAGAAGTCCTTGACCAGCACCAGGGAGTAGTCCCGATCGTTCGAGGCCAGCACACGAGCCAGTTGAAGGGGCGTCAATCCACGGGCTTGAATCGGCGAATTCAGCACCGTTTGCAACCCGGCCCCGCCACCGATTGCCCCCATACCGGGTGAGACCGGCAACAACGACCGCCGCGATTCGGCACCGTCAAGAATGATCGCTTCAGTAATGAAGGTCACTTCCAGGTCTGGCTTGTCGGCGATGCCCGACCCGCGGCGGGCAGTGCTGGCGTCGTCGCCTTTCTTCATCGTGAACTTGGTAATTTGTTGCAGCAAGTTCAACTTGTAATACCGCGACAGCACGTCAATCACGGTGGCGAAATCGACCTTCTTCATGGTGATTTCGAGGGCGATCCGGGTGAACGCTGGCTTTTTGGACCCGACGACGAGTTCGGGCGCGGCTTTGCCGTCCACGGCCTTCGGCTTCACGCTGAACGCATTGGCCGGGACTTTGGAGTCGCGCAGGATGCGGTTGATCGCGGCATCGTATTCTTGCTTCGCTACGTCGGCATCGGCCGGCAAACTGCGCTTAATCGAGGTTTGCAACCGGGGCATGTCTTTCAGGATTTGACGCAACTTGCCGTCTTTCTCCGCGTTTTCCAGTTCCAACGCTTCTGCGATCCGCGCTTTATCCGTTAAGGGAACCCAGACGAATATATAGCCTCCCACGACGATCACGAAGACCGCGATTAACGCACCAACCAAGATAGCGAGCCGATTTTCACGGGATGTCATGGTTAGTTCCCTCCCCCGAAGCCACCAAAAATATCATCGGCGTCCGCGTCGGCCTTCGGTTTCGCGGGCGGAGTCACCAGTAATCGTCGCAGGTATTCGCTTGGCGGACGATGGCTAACTTGCCCCGTCAGCACATAAACTTGTCCTTTTGTGGTGCTATCACCCTGACCACCCGTCGTTTTGGACATCCCGGTGTAATACTTGTCGTTTTTGAACGCATCCACAACGCGCTGGGCTTGTTGGGCGTCACTGGTTCGCATCGAAATTCGCACGTTGGCCACGGGGACGGGTTTGGCATCTTTCGCCGCAACGGGCGTCGCCGCTTGTCCGGGTCGGATCACCGCCTTGACGGGCGGCAACGCGGCCCCGTCGTACTCGGTGACGTTAATTTTGCCGACATCCGGAACCCGGTCCGCGAGGTCGTACAAGTCGTCGAGCCAAACAACTTCCCGGTTGGTGAATTCGTCCACCGCCGCGAGTCGTTTCACGTCCGTCTCATACCGTTTGAGGTCGTCGTCCAAGCTGGATTGTTGCGCGCGTAAGCTGGCCAGTCGATTATTCGCGTCTTCAAACTTCATGAACGCCAGGAACCCGAGGATACCCACAACGATCAGCGCGGCGAGCGCTGCAATCAAGACCCGCGTTCGTTTCGGTCCGGTGTCTGCTCTCGGCTGGCGTGGCACCACGAAGTTGATCGGCAACACCGCGTGCGCGGCCCGGCTGGCCAAGACGCCAACGGGTGCGGCAAATCGGGCGTGAAGCGCCGGCGGCGTTTGATCCGCCTCCGGCGAACCGGCGAGTGGATCAAACGCATAAACGGGTAACGTCAACGCCGCCCGCAGACGGGCCGTCCACCCGGCGGGCGTGTCGCCCTCGGCGAGGTAAACGGCTTGCAGTGGCGTGGCGTTCGGCTGGCTGTTGTAAACCGTGATGTTGCGTTTCAATTCCCCGATCAGAGCGGCGTCGTTGGCCATCGCGTTCGGGGGTACGGTTTTGGCAAAGAGGACTTCCGTCCCCCGACAGACGGTGAACTCGCCGCCGCGATCCCAGACACTGACAACTGCAATGGCCGCAGTCGGTTCGTCGGGGCGGGATGTAGTCCCCGTTTGGAACGCGTGGCGGACAGCCGCTGCCAGAGCAAACGGCCGGGGCGTGATGCCCACCAATTTCAACCCGGCGGACTCGCAAAACAGCTTCGCAGAAGTCTGAATCTCTTTGCGAATGAACACCGCTTGGGCGCGGTTGTCGCCGTCGGGAGATAAGGAGGCACTCGGGATGTAATCCATCACGACATCGTCGGGCGATTCTGTCAAATCCCGAATGGCCTGGAACTTCACGAGCGTCGGTTCTTCCGAAGGGGCCACTTTCGGGTAGCGGACATCCTTCAAAATAACGCGATCCCGGCCGATGAGCAGCAACACCGGCGCGGGCTTCATGCCGGACTGCTTGAGGAGTTCCTTCAACTTCGCGCCGAGTGCTGAGGCATTCACCATCGTGAGCGGACGTTCGTCCTCACTCGACGCGAGTGTTTGCTCCAGATGAACGGCGGTGCCGTTCACCGTGGCAGCCACCACGAAGAGGCCGGCGGCATCCGCATCAATAGCCAAAAAGCGTGACAAGGTGCATTCTCCCAGGTGGCCAAGCAACTAATTCTGTCACCACGAATCAGACGAATCAAACGAATCAGAACAAGATGACAGCACAGTGTGTTCAGAGTTAATGATCTCTGTCTTAAAATTCTGATTCGTCTGATTCGTCCTATTCGTGATGAAATCTTCGATTTAACGAGGTAAGTCAAATCCCCGACCGAGGTCGGTGACATCGCGGTAGTACACAATGCGCGGGTGATTTTGGTTCACATCAATCACGGCTTCAATTCGTGCCCGTGGCCCGCCGCGACCGAAGTACCCCACGGAGTGAACGCGGTAGGTCATCGTGCGTCCGGTGACATACTTTTCGAGGTTCAAGAACTTGGCGGCAGTCATGTTGGCTTGCGTCACCAGCCACGCCCCGGTGATGGTGGCCGGATCGGTCGGGTCGAGGGCGCCCCGGGCGTTGGTCATCGCGTCCACGTCGGTTTGCGTGAGTCCGGGCAGACCTAGCAGCACCTCCGGCGGGGCGTTGTTGACGTTGATGCGGGGAACAATCTCGAAGTCGGTTCGGGTCGTGGTGTATTCGAGTAACTTCGGCAAGAACTCTTTCAACTTAACCGGGTCGTTGAACGGGCTTTTCACAATCAGCGTCGGAGCATTCGCCAACGCGCCAGGTACTTTGGGCAATGTTACCTGCGTGTTGTTCAGGGCCGAAGCCGAGTTGATTTTGCTCTTCATCTTCGTGCCCGCCGTGATCGCCGCTTGGACTGCCGTGCGAAGCTCATTCGGGCCAACTACGATCGTCGGGGAGGTTTGGGTCGGGGTCGATGATGATTTCATTGTCAATGTCATAGCGCCGCTTGACTTTACCGTCGCAGTGGTTGTTGAAGTTGTCGTGACAGCAGTGGATTTCCCTGTGCTTGTTGCCGTAGTTGATGACGCCGTCCCGAACAATCGGCCTGCTAAAACGTAGTCCGACATCTCTTGCCCCACGGCGTCCGTGAGTTTTTGCGACAGGGTCGCCGCGTCGAGCGTCGTGTCGTTCAGGTTGATGCGTGGGTTCCCGTTCAAATCGGTATCGAGTTCACGGCCATAGACCGTCAGGAATTCCGACCAACCGCGGTTGAAGTCATTGCCATCGTTCTCGCCGGCGTCCATCTTGCCGTTGCGGTTGCGGTCGTTGCCGAACAACAATTGCGGGGTCACGCCACGCACGAGTAACAACTCGTCGATACTGTTGATCGGGCCGTTCTTCGCACGGTAGGGGGGCGACAAGCCGCTGTAGTATGCCGATTCGGCCCCGGCGGCACGAGAGGTATCATCCGTATCCACCCAATCGACGATGGCGTCGGCCACGTCTTCCGTCATGTTCGGTAATTTCATTAGGGCGTCGTGCAGGACTTGCCCTGTTTGGTCGAGTTGCATCAAAGAGTTAATGTTCAGCTTCGCGGATTCGTCCATCACGCCGTACTTCAACAAGTAGCGGCCTTCGCCGGTTCCCACAAACGTGTCC
>JAYSXU010000962.1:0-2323 GCA_043716965.1 Fimbriiglobus sp. | reverse complement strand
CCGTCGGCCATTTGTCTGGGGCAGGGGTCTTGTCGTCAATCAGTTTCATGCTGCCGGAAATGTCCACGATAAACACGACCCGCCGACCCGACATCGCAATACCAGCGAAGCGGGATTCGGTGTCGGCTTTTAAGTGGTCGAATTTGTCCGCCAGCTTCGCCTTTTGACCCTGCAAGTCGATAATCATCGCCTTCGCACTCGCCAACTCGTCACTCGCTTTCCGCATCGCACTGAGGGAGGAATTTGCCTCTTGGGCTTCCTTCGCAACCGCCCTCATCTTGGCGTCAAGGTCGTTGAGTTGTTCGTCCGCCTTCGCGGCTTTCAGTGCGATGTCGTCCCGCTCCCGTTGTTTCTGGCGCAGCAGTTTGTTCAGTTCATCCGAAGATTGCGTCGCGGTGTTGAGCTTCGCGGCCAGATCGTTCACGTCCTTTTGCTTGCGCATCAGGAGGTCGTCTTGCTCCTGACTTTTGGCAAGCGACTTGGCGAGGCGGTCTTGCGTTTCATTGAGCGTGGTCGCGGCGGTGACGAGTTGCTTGGCGGTGTCGTCCCGGGCCGTCGTCAGGAGCAGATACTTGCCTTGAAGGTCTTCGAGGTCCGCGTTCAACTTGCGTTTGGTCTGTTCAAACTCCGCCTTGGTCGCCAGTAGTTCCGCTTGGCGTGCTTTTAACTCGGCTTCGGACTTCGCCAACAATTCTACAGCAGACGCATTGCGCGACGCTTCAATCTTCGCCTCGCGGGTACTCAACAACCACAACAAGGTGACGCACCCCAGCGCGCAACAAAACACGTCGAGCATCCACATGCTCACCAAGCTCGGCGGTTTGTGTCGGGTTCGCATCGGGTGTGTCGTCCATGTTCCAGAATCAGCACAGTCTTGCAAGGCGAACGGCGCGACGTCAGTCCACCGGTGTGCTTCGGTCAACACCGGCGGACTCACGTCGCGCCGTTCGCCGGTGTGCTTCGGCGTCAACACCGGCGGACTCACGTCGCGCCGTTCGCCGGGTACGCGAGAAAACACCCATCAAACCGAACTGCGATGTTCCGGCAATGCTCGGGTGTAGGGGTTGCGTTCGAGTGGGATTGCCATGTCGATGTGGCCACGCGGCAGCTTGCCGGTTAGCCAACGGGACACGAGCGATGCCGTGGCGTCCGCATACGCATGAATCGGCAATGCCAACACTTCGGTTTGCTCGGGAGACCTGTTGTAAATCGTCGCGGCCAAGCCGGGCAGTTTGGCAGCGGTGTGGGTCAACCAGACGGCACGGGGTGGCGCAGGCAGATTGGTGGAGTGGATCAATTCGGCCACGCCATCGGCACCGATTTTGGCGAGATTTGCACAGTAGCCATCGAACTCGTCGGCTTGATGCATCAAGTCCTGATACCAATGCTCCGACCGGATGTTCAATACGACGGGTTGACCGGCGCGGACACGGTCGAGGGCCGCATCGAGTTGCAAATACAATGATTGCTCTGCGTCGGCGGAATCACGTGGGTCACGGCGACAGAGTCGCACGCATCGATCCGAAAGGGCGTCCAGCAGCCGGTCTTTCCACAACTTCAGCGAGGCACGGGGCCACGCCGCACTCGCCAGCAGTTTCACTTCGTTCGGTTCAATGCCGATCACGGAAGCGTTTATCGCAAACTCATCGACATCGACAATCACGATGGCAGCGTTGCCGTGCGCTTGCCGTCGAATCGGCACCACCCATTCCGCACGCTGACTGTTCTGTTCGGACGATTCGATACCCGGCGATGTACCGCCCAGAACCCACGCGGCCCGGTGCGCTGCCACCGCCAACGGTGCGGCGACCGTCCCCCGTAACGGCAACTTCGCTTTCGTTGCCAGTTCCAAGACGGTTTTGACTTGGGCGGCTGTTAAATAAGTCGGAAGGCTGATCGCGGCGGTTTGGGTTTCCTCACTGACTGGCCCACAGATTTTTTCAAAGGTTGCGAGCAACGCGCACTCGGGCGTCACCTTCGATCGACCGACTTGCCATTGCCGGGCGTGGCCGAGTCGCGGCAAAAAGTTGCTGCAAACAAGATGTGGAAGTTTGCGACAAACCTCTACGCCCGCAGAGCCAACTTCGGGTGACCGACCGTCCAGATTGATGAACAGCGGCAGTTCATCGCTGACATCGTCCAACTTCAACACTCGCCCCCGCCCGACTGCCGACGACACCGCTTGCGCCCGCGTAGCGTTGAGGTCGATGCCAACGACCATAGTTTGGTCCGGAAGTACAGAATGCTTGCGGTTGCCGAATCCAAACATACGCGAAGCCTCGGGCATTTCAGAAGATTCACCACAGAGGGCACGGAGAGCCAC
>JAYSXU010000961.1:0-20549 GCA_043716965.1 Fimbriiglobus sp. | reverse complement strand
GAATAAATTCCGATCATTCCGGGCTTGACGGACTAGGCAAGCCGTCCAAGACTTCTTATAAGTACGCAATCTTGGTGCGTTCGCTTCGTGTCACCGCTGGTCGCTGGCTTCGCCATGACCGATTCTCGACTGCACAGTCTGCACTTGGAAGGTCTCGCAAACAGGCGGGACGAGTTTCGGGCTGCGCGGCAACAACTCCAGGTGGCTTGCGGAGAATACACACTTGTCGGCGACCTACCCTTGCTGGCGCCCAACGATCCCGGCGACGGCCCGACGTTGGTTGTGCCGTTCGGGTTGACGCAAACTTACTGGTTGAACGACGGCGACAAATCTTACCCACTCAGTGTGGGCATCAACACAATCGGGCGGTTAGCGGACAACTCGGTTGTGATTCGGGATGAGCATGTCTCGCGGCGGCATTGTGCGATTGTTGTTCACCGCGACGGCAGTTGTGAAGTCCACGACGTAGCCTCGAAAAACGGCACGATCCTGAGCGGGCGTAAAATCTCCGGCCCCACCCGCATCCGATCGGGCGACGAACTCACGCTCTGCGGTCGCAAGCTCCGGTTCACAATCAAGTTCACGGACGACGGGCCGACACAAGACCCTGCGTAACCCCCGTGGCGACAGGCATTGACCCTGCTGCGGCCACGAAACCTGAAACAAGTTTAGGCAAATCTTACTGGCGTGAATGCCAAGAAAGACGACGACAAGAAGAATCATGTTTAACTGAAAGCGGAACGTTTACAGTCCGGTTCGAGCGTCTGGTTCCTCTCGCATCGACCAATACTGCGTTAACTCGATACCCAACCCGAGCAAACCTGCCAACCGTACCAACTCCGGTGATAGGTGATTGCACTGCACCGCAACGTCTCTTCGCTCGATGCCGAAGTCGAGGGTGGCGCCGTCAATGCCGGGGAACGCGCATAACCGCCGGACCTGCACGGCTTCGGTCCGCAAGAACTCGATTGCGTCCGCGACCTGCCGTGGCAAGTCGTCGAACTCGGCATCGCTGACCGTAACGTTCACCGATGATTGCGTGTGTCGGCGCCCGTCCGGCTGACTGGTTGGATAAACCGGCTCGCCCCGCCGCTTGACGGCACACACCGGCAGCGTGCAGCCAACAAGGAAGGCATTCACATCGAAGTCGCTACCAAAAGCACGCAACACTGCCGACATCCTCGACTTCCCCTGTTGATTCGACAAACTGCGTGACGGATTTCGCACAGCTCTGCGACTCCTCTAGAGTCGGCGGTACCGTTGCACGTGACCCGAGGTCGCAGACGCGACCTCGGGCTAATGGCTGAAATCCCTTCGGGATAAAAGAACCCCGAAGCATCCCGGCAGGGATGCCAGCCATTAGCCTGGGGTTGAGCGCAGCGACACCACAGGTATCTTCCGCACGTACCAAAACCACATCTCGCCACAGTTCCTAGTCGGTCTGGTGCTGCGGTTACTTCACTAACCGCCAGCCCGAAGCGTCGGCGGTCAGTGCGGTGTGGCCTTTGTAGCGGTCGTTCACTTTGTGCATGGCTTCGATGGTGTCGAAGTACCCCACGACGTGGGCGGCACTGAACGACTCGCCCGCCTTAACCTTTTTCCCGTGGATCTCCTCGATCATGACGATGATCCCGCCGGGCCGTTGGCTGGCCCACGCCTCGTAGACGACGGCGGGTTCGAGCGTCAGGCCCGCCAACCAAGGGCCGTCCTTGCCGGTCTTCTTGTCCTTCGAATGGTAAGCGCGGATGAAGTGGTCGGGTGTTTTGTGCGTGTCGCGCCGGTAGCCGAACTTCAAGTCGGGCGGGAACGGCGTGAAGAATTCGCTCGACGGGATGCGGATGCCCTTCGGGCCACTCAAGTAACTTAAGTAAATCTCGCTGAACGTGTCGCCCTTCTCGTGGCGGACGCAGCCCGGCGTGTCGTTGCGAAGGAACATCTCGTCCGAATCGTTCACGCTGTCGATCTTGTCCATCAGCACGAAGTACCGCTCGCCCTTGGGGAACACGATCAATTGCGTCCACCGCGAACCGGCCTTGCGACCGGGGACGGCGTACTCGTACTGGTACGTCGTCTTCACCGCGACGAACTCCTTGCCGCGAATCACCTCCGGCTGTACCGGCTTCATCCGGTGACACAGTTGCGGCCCCTCGACCCCGCGCTTGCGGTGGCTCGTACCGTGCGCCATCGTCGCGTACTCGCGCATCGCCGGGTCGGTTTCGTTCTCGTACCATCGGTATCGGCCCACGCCGTTCCCGTCCGGTGCGATCACCTTGTCAACCCAGCCGGCGTCGCTGCCCGCCTCCATCAGCCAGTCGATGACCATCAACCCGTCGCCGATTTCGCGGAAGCCAGTGGTCTTGTCGAGAAACGACCCCTTCTCGATGCCGGTCATCCACTGTTTGGGGTTCTTCTTGGGGATGACGGCTTCGAGCTTGTCGGTCTCGATCGTGATGGCCCGGTCGTCCTCGGTCACGCGCGCCCACTCCGCGTCTTTCCCCGCTTGTGCGTGAACCGATTCGGCACTGACCATCAACCCGGTGATGCCCAATAACAACCGGGCGGCAAGTGTTGCGGAACGTGTCATAGTTGCCTTTCAGAACCCAATCCGAGTTAGGATTCGGTCTACCCAATTCGGTGGCTTGCGACTGGAGAAAGCGGCCACGACTTGCACATCGGTCACAACACCCGATTGGTCGTAGAGAGCGAGCAGTTCACTGTCCCGACCGATCCAGGACTGATACCCGCGCCGTCGATACAGCTCGCCGCTAATAGAAAACCGAGACCCGTTCCATGCGTCGCGTGGAGGCCCTACTACTGCTTCCACCTCAGCCTGGGCCATGCCAACTCGTACCCGTTCGAGGGTTCCGTCGAGGAGCGGGCCTCCTGGCGGAACTGGTTTGATCAACCCGACGCCTAGCACTGAAACAGAGACGATAGCGAACAGTGCCATACAGGAAGCGGTGATGCGCTTGACACTGTTCATCATTTTTAACCCGTTCCTCGCCGCTGGGCAGAATTGGCCAAACTGTTTCCACCCATTTGGACTGACTGAACGACTGGTCTATCACTTCATTTCACTGAACGCCTTGTACGCTGCGGCGACCTTCCCCTCGATGGTGGTGCCGGTGTGGGCGTAGATGCCGTAGCGGAGTTTGAGGGTTTCGCCTTTTTTGAGTTTCACCAGTTCGGTTTGGTCTTTCAAGCCGGGGAAGCCGGAGGCGTTGCGGGCGAACGGGTTGGCGGCCATCAGGCCGTAGGCGCGGGTGTGCCACGCGGAGCGGTACGGGTTTTTGGCGTCGTCGAACACCGCCAGGCCAGCGGTCTTGCCTTCGACGGTGCCGACGTAATCGTGCCAGTCCGCGGCGTGGCCCCACATCTGCAGGTTGTCTCTTGCGGGGGCTTTCACCGTCTTGCCATCGCTGCTGGTGATGACGCCTTCGCTGCCCTTGCGGGTCAGGGTAAACTCGTCCGGCACGCGGACCCCCATTGCGCCTTCTTTGGTGTCGTCGAACGTGACCGATGTGATCGGGCACAATAACTCGATGTCCAGCACAATCAGCCGACCCTGTGGGAGTGTCGTGAAGTGGATGGTGCGGTTTTCGACGAGCATGGTCACGCCATCCGGCGTTCGCCATTCGTTGATCGTGCCGATCTTGGCGTGGTGATTCGCAAGTTGTTGCGGCTCCGAAATGCGGGTACACACGATGCGACCGTGGCCCGCGCCCTCCGCCCAGAAATCGACGCCCTTCACGTGCTTGTCGGACGATTTGGTTTTCAGTTCGATCCCTTCAGGAACCACGTCCCCGTGGCAAAACCAGACCGATTTCTGGTGAAAGTGGTCGGTCGTTTCCCCCGCCTTGCCGCGAACCATCGGCCAGTCGCGGGTCACCGGCATCCCGTTCGGCGCGATGAGTGGATAGAAGAACGGCTTCGCTAGCGGCTTGGTCCCGTCGGCTTTTTCCAACTTCACCGTGCCGCCGTGCTGATAGCTTGCCACAAGGTCCGCACCGTGCCATAGCTCCAACGTCGTGTCATTTTTCTTGACAATTTTCACGGTCGCGTCTTGTGCCGAAGCCACCGACACCGACACGCCGAACAGCAGGATGAACAAGTAACGCATGGCCGAAATCACTTTCGTTGGAAGAGGGGGCACGAAGTGGTGTGAGTATCAACGCGATGATCTGGGATGTCAAGTAGCTGGGTTGGTCATTCCCGGCGACGGGTAAGCGTCACGGAAGGTGGTGGGAAATTTGTTCCGGTTTACAGAGACTGGGTTTCAACCCCAACGGGGTTGTTCCCTTAGCCCAGGGTGAAACCCTGGGAACCGCCCATCGCCAACAGGCGTCCGTGGGCGAACGGAGCAAGCGCCCACATCGGACGAAGCAACCCCACACATCGGACGAAGCAATCGCCACACATCGGACGAAGCAACCGCCCAGGGCGGAGGGTTCCCAGGTTAACGGGCCTTCGGCCCGCAACCCTGGGCTAATCGAACAACCCCGTTGGGGTAGAAAACGAAGATCCATAAACAAGCTACCAACAACAAATGTCCCGCCTCCCCCCCGGTTCGTCGGGTAAGCTATTGAACGGGCGTAGGCGTTCTCGAAGACAAGTTCATGGGCTGTGAAAAGGTGCGTCACGATGGAGTTGATCGGGCGGGAACACACTTCTGGTCGATCCCTTTATGCACTCGATGCTCTCAGGTCTGACGACATCCCGAGATTGCTGTCAGTGCCCAGTCCGTACTATGTGTGCTTACTCGCGTGGGATTCCCGGCAAGCTAGCGTCGCAGAGATCGGCACGGTCGTGGAGTTCCTGATCCGGTCCGGGTGTGTTTATGTGTGTTGCTGGGGACCAGATTGCGAGCGGGTTCACGACCTGTTTGACGAGTTTGAAGTAGAAATGCGATCTCCTGCTGAATCAGATGACATGTGTTTGATGTCCACTTGGCATACCCGCGATCCGCTTTCGGAAGCAATTTGGTTTTCGCTGTTCCTGGCCCAACCTCACAATGCTTTTGCCAACGGCTGCCGGTCTCTGGTCGGCGTGTCGGTCGGCTCACCCGAGTGGGCAGCCGAGATACGAGCCGCCTTCGCTGACCCTGCCAAGTTGAGCAAGCAACTCGGGTACGGAAACGACTGTAGACTTTGACCAGGGCGTCTATCCTGGTTCACTTGCCTTCGATCAGCTTGCGGGCCACGTCGAGTTTCTTCTGGGCGGCTTGCACTTTCGTGGACTGGCCGAGGCGACCGTCGGTGGGGAGTGCGCTTTGAATGGTTTGCAGGTCGGTGGTGGCTTGCTTCTCGATTTTACTCAGGCGGGGGCCGTCGGGGGAGCCGGAGTTGACGCGGTCGCGGACCTCGGCGAGCGTCGGGGCGAGGCCGTCGGTGACGAGTTCGCTGAGTTGATCGCTGAGTTCGGCGATGCGGTCCGGGTCGGCGCCGGGGTCGGAGGTGACGTTGGTGAGAACGCGGCCTAGCGTCGTCATGGCGTTGCGGCACTCGTCGGCTTGGTCGAGCTTGTTGCCGGTCTGGGAGAGCTTCAAGCCGTGTTCGAGCAGGTCTTCGAGCAGCGATTGGTTCGCTTGAAGTAGACGTAAGCGGTCATCGGCCCGTGGCGTGGGTTGGGCGGACGCCCAAGCAGCCAGGGTGGCGAACACGATCAGGGTGTAGGCGGATCGGGTCATGTTAGGAAGCCACCTTTCCGCTCTTGATGATGGTTTCGAGTTGGGTGCGGCCATCCTTCGCGGTCTTGGCCATTCGGTTTAGGACCGGCTTCGACGTCGGCGTGGCGTTGTTGGCCAGCGTCATCGCGTCGGCTTCGGCAGCCTTCAATTTGCTGACCGCATCCGTCAGCGACTTTTGTCGATCGGCCACGGTCAAGTTTTCCAGGGTTGCGGCTTGTTTGATGAGACCTTCGTTGACCGTCTTGTCGAACATCCGCTCCAGGGTGACCATCTCGTTGCCTTGGGCCATCAGGTGGACGTTCCTCACTTCGGTTTGCAACTCCTGTGCGAAGTTCGCCCACACCGCGATTCGGTCCTGGGCGGTGTTCGCTTTCGTCAGGGCCGCGAGGTGCTTGACTTCCCGGCTGAGTAACTCGTGGCGAAGCTTCACGACTTCTGGGCGAGGTTGCGTCTGCGGAGTTGTCGCAAACCACCAGACCACGACGCCGACCATCAGCGAAGCCGCAACGCCCGCAGCGATTTGCCACTGTTCGCGCTTGGCCCAGATCGCCGAAAGTGTGCCGCTCGAATCCCGTCGCGGCGCCGTGGGAAAGCGCGTGATGATAGGCGTGGAGGCTGCGATGTGTTCAAAGAACGTCACTTGAACTTCAGGCGACGAGGCCGGAACCGGAATCTTCGGGATCAGCGCATCGAGCTTCGACAACCCGCGTGCGAATCCGACACAAGCCCGGCAGCCGGTCACGTGCTCACGGAGGTCCGTCGGCAACCGACGAACGTCGGGCAACGCGAGCAACCGGGTTTGAACAACATCGCACTTCATGACAACACTCAAGTCGTAGTTTCTTCCGGACCGTCGCCGTTAAACAATTCGTTACCCAACGTCTTCATCAACCGTTGCCGCGCCTTGAAGACACGCCACCGGGCGGTTTCTTCCGTGATGTTCAAAATCGTGGCCACTTCCCGGAACGACAGACCTTCATCCGCTCGTAACATCAACGCCGAGCGGAATTCCGTCGGAAGTTCCGCAATGGCTTGGGCCACGACGCGGAGGGTTTCGCGGTCTGCGGCGGTGTCGTCGGGGCCGCTCAGGTCTCGACTCGGGGCGTCGTCGGGGAGCGTTTGCGTCACGCGACGTTCGGACCGTTTCAGGTTCACAAAGTTGTTGTGCCCGATCCGGAACACCCACGCGCGGAAGTTCGTCCCCGCGCGAAACGACCTCAACGCCCCCAGCACCTTCAAGAACGTTTCTTGCGTCAAATCTTCGGCCTTATGCTTATCGCGGGTCAGTTGGTACAGCCAGCGGTAGAGCCGGTCCCAATAGCGTTCGACCAACTTGCCAAACGCCTGGCGGTCGCCCAGTTGGGCGGCAGCGATCCAATCAGACTCCTCGTTCGATGGCGAATTCGGGAGGGGCGTATCAGGGTCTGGGGTCACGCAACTCGTTGCGGCGGGAGCTTCTGGGATGGCAACCGGGACGATCCCAGTGAGTCGGCCAAGTTCCCGCATCATGTGTCGTCCGTCCCACGGCGTGGAAGGTCGCGGGTACCAATGCGGGCGAAGCCACGATACCCGGCTTGCCCCAAGCTGTCCAGCAAACCGACTCACCGACATAACCTGTGACGCGGCCATTCGTTGGCGCCTAGCGACGAAAAAAAGGGTGGTTGAACCGGGTCGTCCGGTTCAACCACCCTTTGGAAATATCCAATCTTTCAAACTACAACTGCGGAACCCGCATCGAATTGAGCAGGGCCAGCACGTTGGCCGGAACCTTCATGCCGGTGGATTGCCCCCACGGGTACGTTGTCGAGGTGGTCCCGTTGGTTTGCGTGCCGACGTTCAGTTGCCCCGTAGCCACGTGGGTTTTGGCTTGACGGAACCAGTGCCCCACGAGTTCGCAGTAGGCTTGGGTGACGACGCCCGGCATGGCGTTCGTGGCCGTGGTGTAAACCACGCGCACCGTGTTGGGGAACTCGTTGCGTTGCGGCGGCCAACCGGGATGGGTGACGACGAACGGCCCGGTCAGCGATTCAATCACGCCGCGATCGGGATACACGGTGAACGTGGTGGATTCGCGGACCGTGCCCGTCCCGAACTGCCGATCCAAATCCACTTTGACCGATTCCACCGTGGCGAGGGGGAAATTCCGCAGGAACAGCACTCGGGTGCCACCGGGGTGATCTTCGGTAAACGTGCCGCCCTCGAACGCCCGCCCGCAAAACTCTTCCACGAACGAATCCGCTGCCGTTTGCAACTGCGTCAACATTGCATCGTCATCTGTTCCGGTGACAGCCAGCACGGTTTTCAGTTCTGATAACGTCTGGATCGCCATGATGTGCTCCGAAATAAAAAAGGATAGCCGTGTGGCACGGCTATCCCGAAAAGTGTGGGTTACGCCACGACGAGTTGGTCGCACATCACGAAGCTGGTCGGTTGTCGCGGGCCGGCGTCGATGTGCTGGATGCCGCGCAGGAACGTCTGGTCGTTTTGCAACGCCGTGTCGCCGTGGCCGCTGGCGAGGAACTCCATCACGCCCATGCGGGCCACGATCCAATCCGGAAAATACCCGAGCAGCATGTACGTCAAATTGGTCGCACTTCCCTTGGTGCGGGTTGCGGACACCTGCGAGGACCGCACCACCGGCGTGCCGAACAAATTACTGGGTGGGCCGTCAAAGATCGCCCGGTTGGGGCGGAACACAAACGGTCCACGGGCGTCATCTTCATTGATGGCATCCGTTCGCCGGTTCATGATCGCGGCAAACATCGGCTTTCGCATGATCCAAGCTGATGGCGAGTCAATCGCATCGGGCAACTTCGCTTCCATCAGGGCAACGTCCTCCGGCTTGAAGGTGTTCCCGTTCGCCCCCACGACACGACTGACGTGGGCTTGAATTTCCGTGTAGGTCGTCAAACCCTTGATTTGCGTGGAGCCAGTTCCTTCGAGCATCGCAAGGTCGGTTTTTTGGGCGGCGGCTCGGGCCATGTCGTACCGCACCAACCCTTCCGCCGACGGGCTGGCGAACCGGAGCAACTCGTTGTTGAGCTTGACCAGCACGCCCAATTTCTTCGCCTGAAGATCCAGGTTGCCCGTGGTCGGTTGGCTTTCGGTGATGGCGGTTCCTTCGCCGACCCAGTACGCCGTCGAACTGCCGGTCACTTTCGGGAACTGAATCCGCCCGTTCGGCGGCAACGCAATCTCACGGGCACCGGCGTTGGCGAACGCTTCAAAGTTCCGTTGCAAGTCGATGAGTTCCCCGAGAACCGGGTACTGAAAGAAGCCGTCGTTTTCACCCGCCAGCGTGAGCGCTTTCTGAGTGAACCGCCCGGTCCGGCGACCGATCCAGTCCGCCTCGTCCGGGTCGAACCGACTGCTTTGGGCCGTCATCTTTTGGCGCAACTCCTTTTGCAACCGGAGGCCGTGCGGTTCAAACACCGGCAGATGCGCCGAGGACAGCGGTACCAAGAACGACTGGGCGCCGTGGTGCGGCATGAAGCCGTACCCGGCGTACAAGTCACGCAACTGGTGGTGCGTGTGAATCTCTTCTTTCGCTTGGTCCGGGCCGACGTAGCCCAGCGCAAACGCGGCGGCCTTCAGCACGCTGTACCCCGCCGAATCTTGGCACACCGGCCCGGCCGTGACCCACGGCACCCGACGTTCCACCCGTTGCGGGGCGAGCGATTTTTCCACCGCCGTTGCGGCTTGTTCTTCGATGAATTCCACGATTTGCTCCCGAGTTTGGAACGGATTGTCTGTTGCGGTCATGGGTAAAGATCCTTCACAGGTTGAGGTTAAGAAACATCAAGCGGGTTGCTTCACGTCGTCACGGGCCAGCGCCCCGAGTACGTCCCCGGTCCGCCACCACTTGCGGCCGCGATCGTCGGGGATTTGTTGCAGCCAGTCGCGGAGGGTGAGGTCACGCACCATCCCTTTTTGCAGGGCCACCGTCAGGGCGCCGGGGTTCTCCGGGATCGGCACGGCGGAGTATTCGAGCAAGTCCCATTCGTCGATCCGCAGCCCGATCCGGTCCGTCCGTTGTTGCTTGTACGCGCGACGCGGGACGAAGCCGATCGACCAGCCGCGCAGAATGCCTTGCTCGAACAGCCGAAACACGTCCTCCGAAAACGCCACCCCCTTGGCGAACCGCGTCTCGGCGACAATCCGCGTCGGCTGAATGTCCAGCCATTCACACGCCCCGATCGGCGGAAACTGCGTGCGGTTGTGCGCCCACAGCACCACCGGGTTCAGCAGAAAATCCTCCGCGTTGCGAAGACCCTGTGGCACCACGACATCCCCGGCCCGGTCCGGTTCAATCGTGGTAATCACGCTGCGAATCTTCATTTGGCCAACGTCCAACGTCAGCGTGTGGGCCGCCTGATGGGCACTGCCAAACGTGCCGTTGGTGAGCGGAACGATGCCCGGAGCGCGAGGATCAGCACGGGGGGTGTTCATGGAACAACTCCTTCGAGTAGGGGTGAGGGATAGGGGCGAGGAATAGGGTTAAGGGGTTTTGTAGGTCGTGGTTGAGGAAGCTTTGCGACGAGGCCCGACATTCGACTTTTGACAGGATTACCAGGATTGAACAGGATTCAAATCTGTTCTTCAAATCCTGTTCAATCCTGGTAATCCTGTCAAAAGTCTTCACATTCAATGCACTGTCGGGCCTCGCAAAGCCTCGACCACGACCTACAAGAATCGTGAACGCACTACAGCTTCTGCGGGATCATTGGGGCGTCGAAGCGGGGGTCGGGGAAGGGTTGCAGGCCCCTGCTTTTGCGGATTTCGTTGTACGTTCGGATGCCGAGGGTGGCGTCCAGTTCGTCGTCCTTGCGGCGTTGGTCGTGGTTGCGGGGCGAACACTCCGGGAAGCGGATCGTTAGGTCGGGGCCGTACCGCCGGCCCAGGTCGCGGGTCAGGGCTTGGCCGATGAGGTCGAGCTTGGGTTGAATCGTCCCTTCGCAAAACATGACCCGAGCGCCGAACCAGATGTCGCTACCCAGGCCGATGTTTTCAACGATGCCCGTGATCGGCGGCGGGACGCGGAACATGGCCAAAATCTCATCGCGGCTGAGCTTCGAGGAGTTGAGAAAGTCCATCTCGGCAGGGGTGAGCGTCCAGGGTGACGCTTTCAAACCTTGTTCCAGCACCATCGGGCGGTGCCAGTTTTGCCGCCCGGCGAACTTCGCTTCGAGCTTGTCTTCCAGCCGCTTCACCGTTTGGTCCGTCAGGGTCTGATCCGTCTGCAACACGATGCCCGGACGCGACCCGGATTGAAACGTTTGGTGCCGACTCCGCAACAACTCGATGTTCGCATCGACCGTGATCGAGTTCGCTTGCAGCGGGGACAAGCCGTAGTGCGGGTCAATCGGGTTCGGGTACTTCAGGTGAATGATCTCGTCGGGCGTAAACGACTCGGTTTGCAGGCCGTTGGCGGTCACTTCGTAGTGGCTGATGTAGTTGTACTTGTCCGGAACCACCCGCACCCACGGCGTCGGAATGATCCACAGTTCCGCCGGTGAACCCAGCCGCGAATCTTCGGTGTGAAGCGGCGCGACGTACCAGAAGCAGTTGCCGGTGAGTTCGAGGTACACCACCGTCAGGTACCACAACTCCCACGGCGTGAGCCACGGGTTCGGGTTTTCGAGCAACCGGCAAAGCGGGTGCGTGTGCAGCAGTGGCGTTTGTTCGTGATCGGCTTGGCCGGTGTTGGTGAACAAGAACGGCTTCTGCCGGGCGACTTCTTGGCCGATCGCGTTCACCGCCGCGTAAACCCACGATTGGTACTGCCGCAGTTGCTCCGTCGGGTCGTCACGCCACCAACCGGCAGCGGGGGCATAGGGGGGTGCGAACAACGTCCCGATCCGGTGCGGCGTGGCGGTTATCGGCTTGGACCGCAGGCTTTTCAACAGGTGCGTGAACCGATTGAGCAGTGTCATGGTGGCCTTTCACATCACAAGGAAGGGTCGGGAAGTTGCTCCGCCTGTTCGACGGGGAATAAGCATTCCAATTCGATCGCGGTCGCCCGGCGGACTTTGCGATACCCCAGGCTTTTGAGGACGAACAACACTTCCCGCCACGTGGGGTAGCGCCGCTTGTGGACCCGTTGGAAGCGTTCCATCGCCTTCAAAAAGACAAACTCTTCTGCGGTCACGTCGCTGCCGGGATACGTCTCGCTGTACGCCGATACAAAATCATCTGGCACAACTGCCTCACTTCCCGCCCGTTGCAGGTGGGCTGTGACCGAGTAACGCGGAGATAGTGAACTTGTGTACACATCAAGTGATACCCACACTTGCGGCGCGGTCAAGCGAATCTCGAAAAATGTTTTCCGAGCGTGGAAACACCCCACCCGCACAGTCGGCAGTTGGGTAAACTAAAACCAAAGGCAGCAGTCGCCCCCGATGGAGCATTCCCATGCGTTGGATTGGATTGTGTTTGATCGCAGTGATGATGGGCGTGGCGAACGGTAACGACGGCAAGAAGCCGCGGTACGAAAACCGGGACAAGCACGACCCCGACGGCATCGGCAAGTTCTACCTGGAGCGCGAGATCGCCCACGTGATGGGCTTTCAAGCGGCAGGCTGGCTGGAGCGCACCGAACGCGAGAAGGAAGAGGAACCCGCGAAGTTACTGAAGGCCCTCGGCATTCAAGAAGGCATGGTGATCGCAGACGTGGGTGCGGGCAGTGGCTACCACGTTTTCCGCATGGCACCGCTTGTCGGCGAGAAGGGCAAAATCCTCGGCGTGGACATTCAGCCCGAGATGCTCGACCTGATGACCGCCCGCGCCAAGAAAGAGAAAGTGACCAACGTCCAGACCGTCAAAAGTACCGAAACCGACCCGAAACTCCCAGCAAATAGCGTCGATCTCATCTTGATGGTGGACGTGTATCACGAGCTATCGTACCCCTACGAAATGACCGAAAAAATGGTCGCGGCTTTGAAGCCCGGTGGCCGCCTCGTGTTCGTCGAGTTCCGCCTTGAAGACCCAATGGTCCCGATCAAACTCGTTCACAAAATGAGCGAACGCCAAGTGCTGAAAGAGATGGGCGAGTTCCCCAACCTCGAACACACCAAAACCATCAACACCCTCCCCTGGCAACACATCATCGTGTTCACGAAGACGCGGAAGAAGTAAGTTGACTCAAAGCCCATGAACGATCGTTCATGGGCTTTCGCCAGTTCAGGGGCTTTCGCCGTTTTGCACTCCCGTCAAAATCTCCCGCAGCACGTCCCCATCACTGGGGTAGTCGGTCGGCAACAGCACGCGCAGTGGGATCGGCACCTCGTCCATGCGGTAAGCGGTGCCGGGGCGGTGGATGCCGTAGACGGCGGTGGTGAACTTCACACTGGTCGAAACCAGTGGTGTGATGCCGGGCGAATCGAGCAAGATGACGGGGATTTTGCGCAGGTTCGCAATCGCTGCGGGCGGGAAGTCGCTGAGCGTATCACTGCCGATGACGACGCACACATCGACTTCGTTTCGCATTAGCATGTCCGGGCCGGTGAACTCGCCAGGGTTGTAGCGGGGGTAGCCGCGTGCGAAGTTCACGCCAAACGGGTAGCCGGTTTGCCACGTGAGTACAGAATCGGCCCCGGCAACATCCCCGTAACGGCGCATTCGCCGGGCGTAAAACCGCGTGTGGTCGTTGAGGTCCGTGACCAGTTGCAGTAATGCTTCGACATTGCGATGGCCCAACGGCCCGCGTGTTAGCCCGGTGCCGAAAAACACGATCCCGAACCGGCAGGCTTTCATCCGGGCCGCGAGTGACACCAAGTTGTCACTCGCTTCGACCGGCTTGCCTTTGAGCAACATCCGAAGCTTCCACAACGTTTCCCAATCTTGGCCGGGTTCGATGGGCAGGTACTCGTCCACGAGTTTCGCCGAATCGGTTTCGTGAACATCGGCAACGATCACGTAACGCTTCATTGTGTTCGGGCAGTAGCGTTCGAGGTGACGCGGGTGGGTGTGGACGGGGTCGCTGCCCCAGAAGATCACGAGGTCGGCGCGGTTCTTCACCTCGCCCAGGGTGCAGGTCGATTCGCCGACTTGTTGCAACGCGATGATCGACGGCGCGTGCCCGGTGCTAGCGGTCGTGTCGATGGTCGCCCCGAGTTTGTCCGCCAGTGCAGTGGCAGCCCGCTGGCCTTCGGTGGTGCTACGCGAAAGCCCATAAATCAAGGGTGATTTCGCGGCCTTCAACAATTCAACTGCTCGTTGAATCGCCGCATCCAATGGTGCTTCCTGGCCGTCGATTTCGGCGATCGGTGGCTTCACAGCGTTTTGGCCGAGGAACCACGGCTCGGCCAGCGCACACGCTTTTTCCGCCCGCGTGATGCGGCCGTTTTCAACCGTGATGCTCAGGTCGTCGCAGACGCACCCACAAACGGTACACGCGACATCGTGGAAAATGTTTGCCATACCTAAAGAGTATTCACCACGGAACACACTGATAACACGGAAGGAATTCGGAAAGGAAAGAAATTGTGTCACCTGGAATCAAGCAGGTCGAGATACCGAACCCAACAGTCTAATTTTTATTTCCGTGCCTTCCGTGCCTTCCGTGTATTCCGTGGTGAAGAATCCGGAATGGGGCGAATTTCTTCGGCCCGCTATAATCAATCGTCCGGGGCGTTACGCCCACCACTCTCCCTGAAGTGTTTCGTTTACAGGTTACCGATGAAGATTGTGAATTACCCCCATCCTGCGCTGCGCATCAAGGCGAAGCCGGTCGCGACGATTGATAAAGATGTGGTGATCGCGGCCGGGCGGATGTTGGAGTTGATGTACAAGCACGAAGGGCTTGGCCTAGCTGCCCCTCAAGTGGCACTCGACGCGCAGTTGCTGGTGATTAATTTCGTCGGCGATGCGACGCAGAAGGACCAAGAGATTGTCGCCATCAACCCGATCATTCTCGAACAGAAGGGCGTCTTGAAGGACCGCGAAGGGTGCCTCAGTTTTCCGGGGCTGTACCAAGACATTCGCCGGGCCAAGACGGTTCGGGTTCAAGCTTACGGCCTCGACGGCCAAAAGTTCGAGATGGTGTGCAGTGAACTCGGGTCGCGGGTGTGGCAGCACGAAATCGACCACCTGAACGGCACGCTGTTCATCGACAAAATGGGGCCGCTCGCCCGAATGAGTAGCAAGAAGGCGCTCGAAGATTACATCTACGACTTCCAAGAAGCCGTCAAAAAAGGCACCATCCCGCCCGGCACCGAAATGAAACTCTGAGTGGGAAGCAAGATGCGAATTGTGATGATGGGCACCGGGACGTTCGCGGAGCCGACATTTGAAGCGTTGATTACTGCCGGTGCATCCGTCGTCGGCTTGGTCACCCAACCGGAGCGGGACACGGGTCGCAAAGGAAGTTCGACGCGGCAAACCGGCAAAGGCATGGCGAGCATTGCAACGGGCGCGGGCATCCCGGTGATTCAACCGGAGAGTATCAACACCCCCGACGGCTTGGCGCAACTGAAGGCATTCAACCCAGAGTTGCTGGTCGTCGCAGCATACGGGCAAATTTTATCGAAAGATGTCATCAGCACGCCGACTCACAGCGCGATCAATGTTCATGCGTCGTTGTTGCCGAAGTACCGCGGCGCGGCGCCGATTGCTCACGCGATTCTGAACGGCGAAACCTCCACCGGGGTCACGATCATTCGCATCACGCCGGGGTTGGATGCCGGTGAAATGCTTGCGCAAGAGGCCGTTGACATTCACCCGACTGAAACAACGGGAGAACTCGAAGCCCGCCTCGCGCCGCTCGGTGCCAGGCTCTGTATCGAGGTTCTTCAGCGGATGAAAAGTGGCCCGGTACTCGGCACGAAACAAGACCCGGCACTGGTGACCAAAGCCCCGAAGATGAAGAAGGAAATGGGGCTGATCGACTGGGGCCAATCGGCAGTGGCGATCTGCAACCACATTCGCGCGATGCAACCGTGGCCGACGGCCTACACCTACTTTCACCGCCCCGGCAAAGAACCGATGCGGGTGATTGTTAACCGCGCCGAAGCCTGTCAGTTACCCCAGTCAGAACCCTCACACGCTGGTGAGTTGAGTAAAATCCTAGTGCCGGGCAAACCACTTCAAGTGTGGTGTTCACGCGATTTGCTATCGGTACTGGAACTTCAACCGGCGGGGAAAAAGCGCATGACGGCCGAAGAGTTTGTGCGCGGTTACCCCGTTCAAGACGGCTATCGTTTCGGCCCAAATCATTTCACAACAGAGAGCCACAGAGAAGAATAAAATCCGGTATTGGTTTTTCTCTGTGGCTCTACTGTGCCCTCTGTGGTGAACATTCTTTTTTGATCCGTGAGACTAGGTTCATGACTACTGCCCGCGCGGTTGCGATTGATGTGCTGACTCGTTCGTTCACGCGGGACGGGTTTGTTACGGAGTTGATTGACAACGGGCTGTCACGCGCGGAGTTGTCGCCGCAGGATCGCCGGTTTGTCACGCAACTGGTGTTCGGCGTGATCCGTCGTCGCGGCACCTTGGACGCACTGTTGAAGCCGTTTATTCAACGCCCGCTCAACAACGTCGAGCCGGTGTTGATGGACGTGTTGCGGCTCGGCACCTTTCAGTTGGTGTTCCTGACCCACGTGCCCAAACACGCCGCCGTTCACGAAACCGTGGAGCTGGCCAACCACGTCGATCGCGCCCAAGCCAAGGGGTTTTTGAACGGCATATTGCGCCGCGTTTCGGAAGTGGTGACCGACCAGTTCGTCGATTTCGCCGCACCCGACACGATCCCGTTTGAAGCCAACCCACGCTTGCCAAGTGACAGCTTTGAAATCCGGGATAGCTACACCCCGACGCTTCAGGAAAGCTACCGAAAACTGACCCGCCCGATTCTCCCCGACCCCGCCGCCAACATCGCGGAGTACCTTGCGGCTGCGTTCAGTTGGCCGCACTGGCTGGTGAATCGGTGGCTCGATCAGTTCGGTGCGGAGGAGTGTTTTCGCCTAGGCTTCTGGTTCAATTCCGTGCCCCCGCTTTGGTTGCGGGTGAACAAAATGAAATGGGGCCGCGAGGAGTACCGCATCGGTCTCGCTGCAAGAAACATTGACACCGAAGCGGGCGAACATCCGCAATCCTTGAAGTTGCTCGACGGCATTCCGGTGCGCGAACTGCCAGGCTACGCCGAGGGCGATTTTGCGGTACAAGACCACTCGTCATTACTGGTCGCCACCGCGATGAACCCGCAACCGGGCTGGAAGGTTCTGGACTTGTGCAGTGCCCCTGGTGGGAAGACGACGCACATTGCTGAATTGATGCAGAATCGCGGGGAAATCATCGCGTGTGACATTGAAGCGAAACGCCTGGACACGGTGACAACGCTCTGTCAGCGGCTCGGCATCACCATTGTCCAGACCAAGCTGTTGCGCGACGACACCGACGTTCCCGTCGGCCCCTACGATGCCGCCCTCGTCGATGTACCGTGTAGCAACACCGGCGTGCTAGGCCGTCGTCCCGAGGTGCGCTGGCGACTTCAACCCAACGAATTTGAACACCTACACCGGTTGCAAACCCGGCTGCTCATCCAAGCCCTGGACCGCGTCAAACCCAACGGCGTGATCGTCTATTCGACGTGCAGTATCGACCCGTCCGAAAACCGTGGCGTGGTCAACAACGTGTTGCGAAACATGCGCACGCTCAACCTCGAAGCCGACCACACCGCCATCCCCGGCAAGCCCGCCGACGGCGGCTACTGGGCACGGCTGCGAAAGGGGCGATGAGTCCAATTGTGCAGCAGGCTGCTGCACAAGTCACGTGGTACCACAATCTCTCGCTGCTTGAGGAAGTGAAATCAACTGAGTAGCGGCTATGGCAGTCTGAATTTTTTGCGCTTTGTAGGTCGCGGTCGAGGCTTTGCGAGGCCCGACAGTGCATCTGTCAGGGTCGTTGAATGTTCGAGAAGACTTTTAGACAGGATCCACAAGATTTAACAGAATTTCAAATCGGATCTTCTAATCCTGTGAATCCTGTCTAAAGTCGAATGTCGGGCCTCGTCGCCAAGCCTCCTCGACCACGACCTACAAGTCCTGTCAGAAAAACACACCAGACCCAACACCACGGGCACAAAAATTCCATGCGGATCCCCAGCAATCCTGTATCTTGCTGTTACACCATCCCGATTTCGGCCCGTTGATAACGGAACCCCGACCTATGATTGCGACCAATACAACTGCGACCAAAACTACCGCGAAGAAAGTCTACATCGAGACCGTCGGCTGCCAGATGAACGTGCTGGATAGCGAGCTGGTCATCGGCGCGCTGAAGAGGCAGGGGTACTTGCTCACGGAGTCTCCGGCGGAGGCGGACGTGTTGTTGTTCAATACCTGCTCCGTGCGCGAACACGCGGAGGACAAGGTGTACTCCGCTCTGGGTCGGGTAGCGCCGTTCAAACGGCAGAACCCCGAGAAAGTGATCGGCGTCATCGGGTGCATGGCGCAACGGGTCCAGGAGAAGGTTCGGGAACGGGCGCCCTACGTCGATCTCATCGTCGGCACTGGGCAACTGGCGCAGATTCCGAAGCTCATCGAACAAGTCAACGAGACCCATCAACCGCAATATGCCCTGAGCCTGGGCCGGACCGACGGCGGGCGTGACGTGGTAGAGGCGAGCTTCGAGAGTTACGACCCGACCCGCGATGCGGCGATGCGATCGACGCCGTTTCAGGCGTTCGTGCGCATTCAAATCGGGTGCGACAAGTTTTGCACCTACTGCGTGGTCCCCAGCACGCGGGGGCCGGAACAATCTCGCAACCCGGACCACATCCTTCACGAGGTCCGGCACCTCGTGGACCAAGGGTGCAAGGAGGTCACGCTCCTGGGCCAGACGGTCAACAGCTACGTCTTCGACCACGGCGACGGTCGCCGCACCCGCCTCTCGGACCTCCTATTGCGAATCCACGACACTGCCGGCCTGGAGCGGATCAAGTTCGTGACAAACTTCCCCAAGGACATGACCAACGACCTCCTGGACGCGGTGCGCGATTTGCCGAAGGCGTGCAAGTATCTCCACGTCCCGGTACAGTCCGGGTGCGACGAGGTGTTGAAGCGCATGAAGCGAACCTACACCGTGGAATCGTACTGGGAGATGCTCCACCGGAGCCGCGAACGGGTGCCGGGGGTCGCGGTCTCGTCGGACTTCATCGTCGGGTTTTGTGGCGAATCCGAGGAAGCATTCCAGAAGTCGATGGCCCTGATCCGGGACGCCAAGTTCAAGAACTCGTTCATCTTCAAGTACAGCGAACGTAGCGGCACTAAGGCCGCCGACCGCTACCCGGACGACATCCCCGAAGTGGTCAAGAAGCGCCGCAACAACGACCTTCTCGCGGTGCAAAACGCCAACAGCCTCGCCGACCACCGGACCTGGATTGGCCGTACCGTGGAGGTGCTAGTCGAAGGCCCCAGCCGCCACGGCCACCGCGAGACCGGCCCCGTCAAGCAACTCCTCGGCCGCACCATGACCGATCACATCGTCGTCTTCGACGGCACCGACCGCCTCGTCGGCGAGACCGTGACGATTGACGTTGATGACGCCACCTCCTTCACGCTGTACGGCAAAGTGCAGACCGCCAATCAAGTCGGTGGACACGGCGTTGAGACGGCGCCGACACGAAGGACTCCGGCGCGCCAACGCATCGGGTTGGACGTGGTGTAGGCGGCTTGTAGGTCGTGGTCGAGGCTTTGCGAGGCCCGACATTCGGAAGTTTTAGACAGGATTGAACAGGATTGAAATCCGATGATTAAAAGCCTGCTCAATCCTGTTAATCCTGTCTAAAAGTCTTCTCGACTCAGCACCCAACAGAAACACTGTCGGGCCTCGAAGACTCGACCACGACCTATAAGAAATCAATCGGCTGCGTTTTTGAGGTGTCGATTCATGCGGACTACTGAACTGTTGCCATTAGCGGTGCTTTACGAGCAGGACGAAACGGCGTGGCTGGAGGCGATGTCCGCTCTGGCTGCCGAGGGTCGCCTTTCGGAAATGGACCACCGCAACCTAAGTGAATACCTGGCAGACATGGCCAAGCGCGACCGGCGAGAAGTGTTCAGTCGATTGGTGACTCTGTTGACGCACCTGTTGAAATGGGCGCATCAACCGAACCATCGTGGCGAGTCGTGGCTCGGCACCATGACTGAGCAACGTCGAGAATTACGCAAGCTCCTGGAAAGTGGCGTTTTGCACAACCACGCGATCACCGTCCTTACCGAAGCCTACAGCGACGCCCGTAAACAAGCCGCTGCCGAGACCGGATTATCACGAGACACATTTCCATCGGAAATGGTAATCGACTTGGACACACTTCTAATGGATGATGAGGGTGCCGCTTAATTGGCGGTTGCTGATTTCAATTCACCAAACAACTGGCACGGATGCTTTTCTGCGACGGAGGGAATGCGATGCAATCGGACGTGAAAGCACTACTGAAGGTTTTCGGGGCCTCGTTTCTTGTGGTTCTGATTGGGATGGGCATCATCGTGGCGGCGGCGTTTGATGTCCTGCCGCGCGATACTGCTGTGTATCTAGCGTTTGGCGTCTTCGTCGTCGGGGCGGTGGTGATCGGTCGCTTGTACGGGCCGAGCTTGACGAAGCGTCACCATCCGAAGCCGCACAATCACAAACATAAATGACAAACGGCGGCCACTGGCCGCCGTTTGACTTGCCCGTTATTTGCAATAGCTCAGCGCCAGTAGCGCGAATGAGGTGGCGAGTTCGGGTTGGTTTTCGAGAAAGGCTTTGTTGTCGTTGGCCCAGGTGCCGTCGGGCTTTTGGATGGCTTTGAGTTTCTCGAACAGTTCCTTGCGCCACAGGTGTTTGGTGCCCTTGGCGTCTTCAAACACGTCGTCGCCGTAAG
>JAYSXU010000097.1:0-5981 GCA_043716965.1 Fimbriiglobus sp. | reverse complement strand
GCCTACCGATGATCGCGCCACTTGATGCCCTCGACGAAGAAACGTTCATCAAGATTCTAACCGAACCCAAGAACGCGCTGGTTCGCCAATACCAAAAGCTCTTCGAGATGGAAGGCGCCGAGTTGGAGTTTGAACCCGAAGCCCTCCGCGAAATCGCCAAGCTGGCTAAGTCTCGTGACACCGGCGCCCGAGGCTTGCGGTCCATCGTCGAAGAGATGATGTTGGACGTGATGTATGATTTGCCCGACATGGAGCATAAAGGCCGTCACGTAGTGACAGCGGACGTGGTTCGTGGCAAACGGATTTACACCCCGCCAACGATCCCCGAACCGATCATCGAAAAGACGGATAAGTTGAGTGCATAACGTCTGAATTGTTGACAAACGCCAAAGCCCACCGGACACTGCTCCGGTGGGCTTTTTTTATTGGTCAGGACTTTGGCTCAATTAGCGGTGCAACATGTCGCGTCCGAAAAGCAAGCCGGTTGTCGTGCCGCTTCACCAATTGCAACCAGGGCAAGTGGCGGACTTCTTCGCGTTACTCGCCGAAAAAACGCACGGCACAACGCGCGACAGCAAGCCGTACTTCACCTGCCGATTCAAGGATGTGAAGCGGACGGTCGTGTCGAAGGTATGGGCGGACAGCCCGACGTTCGACGAGTGCGAAAAGGACTGGCACGCGGGTAGTTTCTACAAGGTGCGTGCCCTGTTCACAGAACACGAAAAGTACGGCCCGCAAATCGACGTGCAGCAACTCCGCCCAATCCGGGAGGACGACCGTGCGGACGGGTTCAAAGAAGCGGATTTCTTCGACCGCTCCCGGTTTGATTCAGAAGTGATGTTCACGGAATTGCGTCAACTCGTCGAAGCGGAAGTGAAAGACCTGCCGTTGCGACAACTGATTGTCACTCTTCTGGACACCCATGCGGAAGTGTTGAAACAACTCCCCGCTTCGGACCGGCGGTTCTTCCCGTTTCCCGGCGGTTGGCTGGAACACGTCCTGAGTGTCACGCGAAGTTGCCTCGTACTCACCGATCGTTACTTGTTGCACTACCCCGAGCTTCAGCCGCCGTTGAACCGGGATTTGGTGTTGGCTGGTGCGGTGCTTCACGACATCGGGCGGGTGCAGGAGCTGACCCCCGGTGTCATGGGACAACCCGCCGAACACACCGTTAACGGCCGCTTGTTCGGGCACATCGCCTTGGGCCGCGATCTCATCCGCGATGCCGCGAAACTGATCCCCGAGTTGAACCCCGAATTGGTCACACTTCTCGAACACATTGTGATGACCCATCTTTCGTTACCAGAATGGGGATCGCCACGACTGCCTGCGATACCAGAAGTGTTGATCCTGCATCACGTCGATGATCTGGATGCGAAGTTGGAAATGTACATCCGCTGTCTCATCCGTGACACATCGGATGGGCCGTTCACCGAGTACGACCCAATCCTTAAAAAGCCTTTGTTCAAGGGGCGTTCGGTGTAAACGAAAGCACCCCGCGAATCATTCGCGGGGTGCTTTTAGTAGATTGCGTTCAGGGGTTAGTGGTTCAGCATGAACTCGTTCGTGTTGAGCAGCGCCCAGAAGACGTCTTGGTAGAACGTCACATCATTCGGGTACGACGGCATCACGATGCCGGGGGTCGCCGGGGCGGGCTTTGGCATCGGCTTACTAGGTTGTTTCCCAGCCGGACCCGGTTTCGCAGACGGCTTGGTAGGCGATGGTGCTGGCTCCTTCACTGCTTCGGCTTTCAAAATCGCACCCTTTTGCTGAATGGATTTCAGCTTCACTTTTTCGTCAGCGGTTGGCCGTCGATTCAGGGTCATCAGGAAGAGTTCGTCGAGGACGCCATCAACGTTTGTCGTGCCGGTCTTACTGAATTTCTCAACGATTTTTAGCACGGCATTGGCACCTTTGGTGCCGACCTCTTCGTTCAATTCCCGACCGTTCATCATCAACAGCGCCTGGACCACGGTCCCGTTGAACGTCATTTCGTTGCCTTCGTCGTCGCCGAACTGTTGGACCAGTTTTTCCATCCAGCGTTCCCTCGATTCCAAGCGTTTCTTCGGGTCCACACTCTTCACCGTGTCCGCCTTCGTGGCGACGGAAATGGATTCAAATAGCACTTCGGGCGAGAGTGCTTTCAACGGCATCCGGGCAAAGTAAGCGTCGTATTTCGGGTCGGCGTACTCTTTGTTCGCCACGTGGCTGAGTTGATACGCATCACTGTTGCAGATCCACTCCAATAGGAGTTTCGAGTTGTACCCGTACTTGACGAACTCTTCGGCTAGCTTGTTCAGTAGTTCGGGGTGGATGACTTCGTTGTGGCTACCGAAGTCGTCGATCGACGCTTCCTTGTTCAATCCGCGACCGAAGAGATGGCCCCACATCCGGTTGACGTAGGCTTTGGCAAAGTTGTCGTGCGTAACGACGTACTGGGCGAGCAGTTCGCGGCGAGTTTTATCGCCACCATCGCTGAGGCTCTTTTGGCCGGTCTCGCCCTTCTCCGCTTGGGCCACGTCTTTCAAAAAAGTTGGCTTAATGGACTTCAACTGACCGTCCCGGCGTTCGTAGAACACGCGACCTTCGACGTTCACGCTGGCATTTTCTTTCAACTCGAGTTGTTGCAGGGCCATCATCATGCGGTTGTTCGCCTGGGGCCGTGTCGGCGCACCCGTGCGTTGAATTTGTCGGAAGAAAGCGTTGACGCCCCAGAAGTCCGACTGGACCCATTCTTTGTTGAAAGGGTGGTCGTGGCACTGGGTACACTGCGTTTGCAGGCCGAGGAACAAACGTGTCACCCGCGACGTGATCGGGACGGCGTCGAACGTCCCCAACTCAGTTCGTTTACCCGGCGGGTTCATTTCGCCGAGCTGTTGGGCGATGAAGTTGACCGCCCCGTTGTCGTTCGTCTTACCAGTCGCTGTCAGGATTTGGGTGACGATGTCTTTGTAATTGGTTTCTTTCAACAGTTCCGATTGGAGCCAAATTCGCATCTGCGCCCGGTATCGTTCGTCAACGCTGCGGCTCAATAGCCACACGGTCCAGATGTTCGACCAGTGTTCCGCATACTCGTCATCGTAGTTAAATTCCAGAACCTTTTTACCATCCACCTTGACCGGATTCCCGGCTGCCTTGGGCTTATAATCTTTCGTGTAGAGCAACCGCTTCACGAGCTTCGCTCGCTTGTCGGCTGTCTTATCTTGCTCAAAATCAACAACTTCTTCCGTGGCTGCAATGCGACCGATCAAGTCAATAAAGGCCCGGCGTAAAAACTCGCTGTCCGTTGATTTCGCGGCCGGCTTTTTAATTTCGGCTTCTTTCCATTTCGCGGCAATCAGTTCATTGATTGAAGCAGTCTGCGGTGACGTTCCTTCCGCAGCAGAGGCGACCGGCACGACTGCAAAAAGAACAGCAGCCAAGAGTCCAGCGGTCAGGCGGTTCATCCAACACCCCCAAGGAGTCGTATCGCTAAGTGGGCAAAATGTGACGGTGTGTGATTTCATGGAGTTTCGATCGCGTTCCAACTTCTCGCAACTGCTACTATTGTAAACCATAGTCAAGCATCGAGGTATCGAATGACATCGGAGTTTGTTGGCGAATCGCACGGGCGGGATGACCATTCGATGCGGTATTCGGCGTGGAAGTTCCCGAACTCATCCTGTTCAGAAGGTAGGTCATGAATCTGGATTTGCGAATTGTTGCGGAGAACATCCGCAAAACGGACACGGAAGAACTGCTTGACCGCGTCACGGTTTACCGTGCGGGAATGGAGCCGGCCGCAGTCGATTTGATCTACGCGGAGCTATCGAATCGCGGGGTCCATGAAGACCAAATTGCGGAGCATCACCACCAACGGCAAACCGATGTGCTGTTCCAGGCCGATGGCACCGCGATTGTGTGCAGTTTTTGTGACCGGCCCGCGATTGTTCAAGCCAAGGGCTGGCACAAACTCTGGGGCAAGGTACCGCTTTTCCCGCGATTGCTGGCCTACTGCGACCAGCACGCCCCAGCGGAATAACGAAAAAACCGCCCGTTGCGGGCGGTTTTTCACGGCGTCACAGGCCACTTACTTCACAACGGATTTGACATCGGCTTCGGTCAACTGCGTCGAAGGTTTGCCGACCTTCACGCTGATCCAGTTGATGATACTTGGGGTGAATGGGAACTTCCCTTTCTTCACTAGTTCAGCCATCCGCTTGTCGCGGTTGGCCCGTTCTTTTCGCTTCAGATGGCCGTTTTCCCTGCGGGTCACTTTCCCGTTCGCCCGCGCCCGATCCATCCGTGTCGCCGTTGACATCCGCTCTGCCATGACTCATCCATCCCGCTGTGAAATAATGACCCTAGACCCATCAATATAGTTCGTTCGACCGAATTGGGAAGAGGATCATCGAAGAGGTTGGCTGCATTTTTGCAAGGATTTAATCGAGTGTCACGACTTCCCCACCAGTTCGGGTGACGAGTGCCGCGAATGTGGCTGCTGTCAGTGACGACCGCACGAACCGTACTGATCCATCGCCGAACAGTGCGTTGATGCCGCCGGTGTGGAACGAATACGGCTGGCTCGTTCCTTCCGTGCCGTAGGGGGCAATGTTATACGTGGGGTAGTCGTAGCCGTTGGTGCAACCGATGGCGCAGGTTCCGTTGACGTAGGTGGTGCCGTCCGGAGTCGATGGTGCAAATTCAAGATCCGAAGCCGGGCGGCACCAACCACCACCGTTGGTCTTGTTGGTTGGCACGGTTCCAAAGGGCTTACTGTTGCGGAAAATCTGCGGACGACCAGCCGATTCGATCACAAGTAGGGTGTTCGACAACCCATCGGTCACGCTGCCAATTTTGTTCCCTGGGTTTTTGTTCTTCTCCATGATTCCCGGTTGAACTAAGCCAGTCGTGTTCACCGTTGTGGCATACGCAGCAACCCCTGTCACGGCTGCGTAATCGGTAACCGAGACGATGTTCCAGACACTGGTTTGGGGGTCACCGTCCAAGCGTTCCGGGTTCGGCGTTGACGGGCACTGAAAGCCTTTGAGTTTCTGAGCCGTGGTTGGCAAGTTCGTCACGGAACTCCAAGTCGTGGTCACGTCGTAGTTCTTCCGCAAATTGTCTTGTTCGATGTAGGACAAAGTCGGAATGACCCAACTCACCCGCGGCAACGGCGTGACACCGGATGGCCGAATGCTGGACGGGAAGTAGCTGTACGCACTTTCGTGGTTGTGAATCGCCAGGCCCAATTGCTTCAAATTGTTCTGACACGTCGTCCGCGCAGCGGCCTCCCGAACCTTCTGAACCGCAGGCAACAACAAGCCAATCAAGATCGCAATAATTGCTATCACGACCAGCAATTCAATCAAGGTAAAACCCTGCGAGCGAAGCGAACTTTCCCGTTTCATCTGCATTCTCCTTAAACATGACTATTCCGATCGACATAATCAACTGCCTATACAGTATCGGCCATTTCACGACTTTTCAAGTCAACAAAGTCATGTTTCTTGTGAAAATTGCGAAGTCGTTAAGCAGCAAGGGCTTGGAACTCTCGCTTTGCGAGAGTTCCAAGCCCTTGTGGAATCATCACGGGTTAAATCAAGATTCGTGAATAATCAAATTATGTAATCTAGATCAAAGAGCTTCGCACTCTTCGGAGAGACAAAGACGATCTCACCAATGGACAAGCCGAGCGACTTGTGACGTTCTGGGCTGATGTCGATGTTCACCATCAGTCCGAAATCTTCGGCCATGACCCGGACTTTGACAATCGACCCTGCCGGGTTGATGTGGACGATCTTGCCCCGCAGGCAATTCCCGGCGTCGGCACTGCGTTCGATGTCAAGTTCATGGGGGCGAACGTAGACATCGGCTTTGCCGTTGCTGGTTTCAATGACATTGCTTTTGTGAATGGGCATGACGACATCGCCGAATAAGACGCGGCCGTCTTTGAGTTGGGCTTGGAAGACGTTCACGTTGCCCAGAAAGTCCATCACGAA
>JAYSXU010000960.1:0-6850 GCA_043716965.1 Fimbriiglobus sp. | reverse complement strand
AAATCTCCGAACTCACCGGGCTGAGCTTCGTCACGGCGCCGAACAAGTTCCAAGCCTTGGCGGGGCATGAACCGCTCGTGTTTGCCAGTGGCGCGCTCAAGACACTCGCCACATCACTGATGAAAATCGCCAACGACATCCGGTGGCTGGCGTCCGGCCCGCGTTGCGGGTTGGGCGAACTGACCATCCCGGAGAATGAACCCGGTTCGTCGATCATGCCGGGGAAGGTGAACCCGACGCAGTCCGAGGCGATGACGATGGTGTGCGTGCAAGTCATGGGCAACGACGCCACGATCGGCTTTGCGGCGTCGCAGGGCAACTTTGAACTGAACGTGTTCAAGCCGGTCATCATCCACAACTTCTTGCACAGTGTTCAACTGCTGGCGGATGCGTGTCGGAGTTACCGGGAGCATTGTGCCGCCGACATGCCCGAGACCGATTACGAAAACTTGGTGTATGCGTTCAACGCGGATACCGGCATGTTGGACGTGGATCAATCGAAGATCACCCCGAAAGTCGGCGGTCCCGTTCGCCTAGGGATCACCGCGAACAAGACGCAAATTAGCAAGTTCTTGAATGAATCGCTGATGCTGGTGACGGCCCTCAACCGGCACATTGGTTACGACGCGGCGGCGAAGATCGCCAAAACCGCGCACCACAACGGCACGACGCTGCGGGCCGAAGCCATCAAACTCGCCCCATTGATGAAAGACGGCACACCCCTCACGGGCGAAAAGTTCGACCAGATCGTTCGCCCGGAGACGATGACGCGCCCGGCAGCGGAATAGTACGAACGATTCACCACAGAGGGCACAGAGGACCACAGAGAAGCGCAAAAGAATTTGTTTTGATTTTCCTCTGTGGCTCTCCGTGCCCTCTGTGGTGAATCCTGCTTTTGTCCGTCCAGCCGCTTGAATCCCTAGCGTGACAGTCAAGAATGGACAAGACGGGGAACGCGCGTCACGGTCCGCCCATCTCATTCCTAATCGCCGCGCGGTCTGTCATCTGGAGTTACTTGCATGTCCGTACTCTCCCGCATGGCCGCCAGTTTTGGTGCGGTCATCGTGCTTTTTGTCGGCCACGCTTCCGCACAACCTTCGGACCCGATCGACTTGTCGCGCGGGCTGCGGGAGAACGGGTCGGCGGATTTGGCGATCGAATACCTTGCGGACTTGGCCAAGAAAAATCCGAACCCCGGCACGCTTTCGGTGATCCCACTGGAGCGGGCGCGGGCCAAACTCGAACTCGCTTCGGTGGAAAGTGACGACAGAAAACGCACGACGCTCGTGACCGAAGCCAAGGCGGATTTCGACAAGTTCCTGGCGAGCAATGCCACCCACCCCCGTCGCGCCGAGGCGGCACTTTCGCTCGCACGACTCATCTCCGTTCAAGCCAAAGGCGTGGTCTCGAAGGCCAATAAACTCACGGACGACAACGCCCGCAAAGCCGAACTGCTCCGGGCGCGGCCGGTGTTCCAAGACGCCGCCAAGCGATTTGGTCAGGCGGCCACGGAGTTTGCGAAACAACGCAGCGAAGTGGGGCTGACGCCGGCACGGTTGAAGCAAATTGATACCGAACTTTATCAGGCACAACTTGACCAAGCCATCAACCTGTTTGAACTCGCCTTCACGTTCCTCCGGACCGACGCCAAGGAAGCGATCGAACGCGGGGCCACCGTGAAGGCGGCGAAAGAACTGTTCAAAAAACTGTCCGGCGAAGACCAAACACACCCGCTTTGTTGGGTGGCCCGTGCCTGGGTGGGGGAGTGCGACCGCGAGAATGCCAGTCTGGTCGATGCCCAAAAAACCTTCGACGAAGTGAAGCAAGCGGCAACCCGGATGCCCACAATCGCCGCCACCGGGGCACGCACGGCACGGTTTTTTGAACTGCGTGGCGAGTATCAAAAGGCGTTCGGCGAACCGAACAAAGCGGTCGCATTCCGCAAAGCACAGGGGCTGATTGAACAATGGCTCGCCGAACCGCAACCCCGTGGCACGAAGCCGACGCCGGAGGTTTACGCCGCACGGTACTACTTGGCGAAATCCAAAGAACAACAGGCCCGCACGTTCATCAAGATTGACCCGATGACGATGCAACCGGTGCTACAAGGCAGTGCCCGCGAGTTGCTTCAGGGTGCGGAGCGGGAGTATCGGCGCATCCTGGAACCGGAAAACGACTATAGTTCGCGTGCCACCGAAGACCGCACCCAGGTGATTCGCTTGTTGATCGGCGACCCGGACAAAATCGTCGCGTCGCAAGTGAACGATTTTGAGACGGGCATGATGGTCGCCCAGGTCCAACTTTACAAAGCGGTGCGGACGGAAACCGAAGGCGAACGAAAAAGCACTGCGCAAAAGGCGGTCACTCTTTACGAACGCATCGGGCAACTGCCGATCCCCAAAGACCTGACCCGCGATGCCGCCGACGCCCAGGTGAATTTGGTGTATGCGTACATCCTCGCGGATCGACCCTATCAGGCCGCGATACTCGGGGAACATTTGGCCAAAACCACCCGTGCCCCGGCGATGGCGTCGCGGGCCGGACTGTACGCGATGCAGGCGTACCGCCAAGCGTCCGGCAAACTGGACGCACAAGAAAGCCAGGATCGCAAACGTGACCTGGACCGCGCGACGCAGATCGGCCTGATGCTGGACAAGCAGTTCCCCCAAGACCCGAACACGGACGCGGCCCGGCTTCAAGTAGCCCAACAATATTTGCAATCGGGGCAGTTGTTACTCGCGTTTGATATCAGCGCACGGGTCGGGGCCGGTAGCAGCCGGTCTATCAACGCGCGATACCTCCAATCCATTGCGGCCTACGAGATACTCCGTCCGTCGAACGCCAACGAGGACGGCAAGCCCACACTGACAGCCGCCCAAAAAACGGCAGTTTCCAAACGGATTCTGGCAGACCTCTCGAACGTGCCCGACCTACCCGCCAGCGTCCCCGCCGATGACGCCAGACTCGCCACACTCGTTCATCTTCAACTTGCGGAAATGCACTTCTTGAACGGTCCCGCCGAGCTAGCAAAAGCCGAACAAGTGACCGTGACTGCGGCGAAGAAGCTGACGGCATTTACGGAGTTGACCGCCGACGACAAACGCGAACTCGAACTGCGGATTGAATTGGTGCGAATGCGGGCGGTTTTCGGCCAAGCCCTGGTCGCCTATCAAGCGGGCAAGTTCCCCGAAACGATGGCGAAGATCGCGCCGATCTTGGCGGAGGCCCAGAAGACCGGCGCGGTTGCCAAAGCCGACGCGGGCGAATCGCCCCTCGCCACGGCGGCGAAACGGGTCGATGACTTCCGCCGCGACCGCGTCATCGCGCTGGCCATGCAAACCCGCATCCGGGAAGGGGCGGTCGATCAGATCGGCGACCTGCTGGACATCCTCAAGAAACTCGGCGGAAGCCTTTCCAACAGCGCCGTGGTGCTGAACCAAATGCTCGACGGCGTGCGACCGCAAATTGACGCATTACGCAAGGCGGGCAAGACCGCCGAGGCGGACGCGCTGGTCCAGGGGATTGGCAAAGTGCTTGACAAAGTTGCTGCCGAGCCGGATGTCAAGCCGCCAACATTGCTCGTGCTGGGACGGGGCCTTCGGGAACTGGGGAATTACGCCAAGGCGATCGAGTTCATCAAAAAAGTCCCCGCGCCTGCCGACGGTAACATCCTGAAGAAGCGCAATGCGGAGTTATCCGAAGCCGACGCGGTCGTCGTGGATCGGTATCGCCGGGCACAACTCGAACTCGCCCGCGCCTACCGTCAGGACAAAAAGTTCGTGGAAGCCGACGCGGTGTTGAAAGAGCCACTCGGGGATAAAACGACACCGGGGTGGGCGAACAACAACGACTTCCGCCGGGAAGCGATTTACCTGGTCGAAGCGAAAGCCGCCGAAGCGGACCCACAAGTTGCGGCTAAACTCTGGGGCGAAGCCCGCAACAAGTGGAGCGAGATGGCCCAGCAATACCTCGCTCCGTTACGCAAATTGATGGCGGCAAAGAACGACACGAAGTCCGCGTTCGTCGCATTGCTTGAACTGAAGGCACTGCCCAAGCACGACAGTTTGCCCACCAAGGACGACGAGATTCGCAAGGGACTGGCCGACCCCAAACCACCCGCGTGGGTTACGGAATTGCTCAGTGAAAGAATCAAAGGGCCGGACGGCAAGCTCGTCGAAAACCCGACCGCGATCGCGTACATCGACGAGTTGAAAAATACCGCCCATCGGATGGAATCGCAGGTGAAGCCGTTTTACCACGACTTCCTGTTCGAGTCGATTCGCTGCTTAACTAAGGCAAACATCCAACTCACCAAGACGAACCCCGCCGCGCTGCCCGCAAAGTTGGAAGCCCTCGCCAAACAAATGGTCGCCCTCGAAACCGCCAACCCCGACGTGAACGACGCGGTCAAGACCCGCTTCGCCGACTTGCTCGAAGAACACCCGCAACTCAAAGAACAGTACCTGAAGTTGGGCGGCAAAGCGTTGCTGAAGCCCGGCCCCGGTGCGTAGCGGTTTGGCGACATGGGCACCGACACACGACTTTAGACAGGATTTACAG
Organism: Fimbriiglobus sp.; assembly: GCA_043716965.1. Lineage (GTDB taxonomy): Bacteria > Planctomycetota > Planctomycetia > Gemmatales > Gemmataceae > Fimbriiglobus. The sequence continues at coordinate 2,290 of JAYSXU010000960.1, read as the reverse complement.
GATTGAACAGGATTTATATCAGGTCTGGCAAATAATTCTGGCGGTTGAATTTTCTGCGCCTTCGGGCCTGTAAAGCTTGTTCGGCCATCCCAAGGCCATCCCAAGGCCATGCCATAAGGTGCTGGGGAAATTTGCCAGACGCTCAAATCGGGTGCGCGTCACAGAAGTTGGTGGAAAGTTTGTCCACGACACTGGCGATCGTCTCGACTTCAGGCTGAACGCCTGGGAGAACATAGCCCAGGGCGAGGAGTCTTGGCGACGACACCCTGGGTCAACCAGCCCAAACACATTCAGACTGACGGGCTGACAGCCATCGTTCTCGGCTCGTGGCTCGCAGCCCTTCAGACAAACTGCTGGGACTAGCGGTCCGCCGAGTGTTCCAGGCGTTCAGCCTGAAATCCGGCAATCTGAGTGCAAACTTTCACCAACAAATGTGCCGCTCGCCCTCCAAGTCGTACCGCCTGTGATTGTTATCGGTGCGTGACGTTCCCGTGTCGTTCGAGATTCCGTGGGCGCTAGTTACCGCGCGTGGCACCACGGAATAAACTGCACGCAGCCGGATATTTTCGTCTAACTGGTCCTGGGAAAGGTGCAACCGTGAGTTCTCAACGTTATCTGTTCACGAGCGAATCGGTCTCGATGGGACACCCCGATAAGGTGGCCGATCAAGTGAGCGACGCGATCCTCGACTTTTGTTTGAAGCACGACCCGATGAGCCGGGTGGCGTGTGAAACGCTGGTGACCACGGACCATTGTACCGTTGCGGGCGAGATCACCACGAAAGCCCCGTTGACCCGCGTTAACGTGGACAAGATCGTCCGCGACGCGATCGCCGAGATCGGCTACACCGATCACCACATCGGGTTCGCCGCAGACACGGTTCAAATCAACTGCCTGATTCACTCGCAATCGCCGGACATTTCCGTCGGCGTGGACACGGGCGGGGCGGGTGACCAAGGCATGATGTTCGGCTTCGCCTGCGATGAAACCCGCACCCTGATGCCGCTACCGATTTACCTGGCCCACCGCCTCGTCGAAAACCACGCCGCGATGCGCCGCGACGGTCGGCTGAAGTGGCTTCGCCCGGACGCCAAGAGCCAAGTCACGGTCGAGTACACCGGCGACGGCACGCCCATCCGCATTACGACCGTGGTCCTGAGTACGCAACACGATGAAACAGTGATGGCCGATCGCAAGTTCACCGAAGCCGCCCGCAAAGAGGTCATCGAAAAACTGATTCTGCCGACGCTCCAAGCCGAACGCCCCGACCTCATCAAGGGCGACATCACCTATCACATCAACCCGACGGGCGTGTTCCTCGAAGGCGGGCCGCACGGCGATTGCGGGCTGACGGGCCGCAAGATCATCGTCGATACCTACGGCGGTCGCGGTCGGCACGGCGGCGGCGCGTTTAGCGGTAAAGACCCGACCAAGGTGGACCGCAGCGCCGCCTACATGGCCCGGTACATTGCCAAGAACATCGTTGCGGCGAAGCTGGCCAAGCGATGCGAGGTGCAACTCAGCTACGCCATCGGCTTCCCCGACCCGCTCAGCATCTGGGTCGGCACCGAGGGCACGACCGCGCCCGGCGTGACCGAAGACAAGCTCGTGGAACTGATCCGCACCCACTTCAAGCTGACGCCCAAGGGGATTATCGAAACGCTCGACCTGCGCCGCCCGATCTACCGCGAGACCGCCCGCCACGGCCACTTCGGCCGCGAGAACCCCGACTTCACCTGGGAAAAAACCGACAAGGCCGAAGCGCTGAGAAAAGCCGCCGGGGTGTAAGGAAGCAGACAAAACAAGCACACTCACTTCAAATGAGTGTGCTTGTTTTTGCAGCAATCAGTGGATGTGTGACACACAATTCTTACTGGTATGACAAAGCAAGGAGATCTGACATGGGTCAGGATCTGAACTCGGTAACGGACGGCGGAACTTTCGGGTCCAAGTCGTCATTGCAGGAATTTAGATTGCGCGCCATTGTGCCGGGTAGTGGTGGCGAGTTGGCTCCGCGACTCGGGCGGCCACAACGAGCATCACACCCAAAACCGCCTGATCCAGCGCCGACCGCAGGTAACCCCAACTGCAGTGATCCAACGTCTGGTAATGTTGAATAAGATGTGATCGATCAATGAGCTAATCAGGCCGCCTATCGAGGGCTTCGCATGAAGTCGTGGTTGAAGTTTCTGATGCCGGGGTTTCTGAAGCGGGCCAACCACGAGCGCAACATCGCACGGGAAGCACGGCGGAACGCGGGCCGGACTTCGCAGGACGTGTTCTCGGAAAT
>JAYSXU010000959.1:0-2329 GCA_043716965.1 Fimbriiglobus sp. | reverse complement strand
GTAGCTCAGCGGCTCAGGTAGTGAGGCTGCGAATGCGTGGGAGACGATCAGCAGACCGAACAAGGGCAATAGGAAGCGGAGCATGGAGCCTCATTTATTTTCGGTAGGAAGTCACGATGGAACCGAGTACGGCGAATAGTTTGCCGAGTTGGTTGATGTGGTATTCCGACACGTCAATCGACAAATCGGATCCGACGAGTTTCAGGAATTTCCACAAGCTACCACTAGTCACCACCCCGTAAACAGGAGTCTGCGAACCACTTTTCGAAGCGTTGACAATATTGGCGGCCACCATGGAGGCGATGCACTGACCCAGACCGCTGCGGAGATTCTCGTTCTTCGCTTCGACAATCGACAAGATCGGAAGGGTCATGATGTGTTGACTCGCCGACTGCGCGAGCAAAAAATCGCAAATACCGTTCAAACCTCGGTTGGCATCGGCCACCAATTCCACACCCGAAAAAATAGAGAATTGGCCCCGGTGTCGGCGCCACAGTTCGAACAACAGCGGTGCGATCACGAACTCGGAACGGGCTTTTTCAGTGTTGATCGCACTGGCGAGGTCGGCGCCTTCCCGAATCGACTGTTCGAAATCGGGTGCGACCGATTCCGCAGGAAGTGCGTCGAACAATTTCATGTCGGCGACCGACAAACCGAGTTCCTCAATCACCTGGGGAAACGTGAATTGTTGAAATGCCATGCGCGGTCTCCGGACAGTTCACGACCACACTACCATCTTATGCGTGAGATCGTCCGCTGGGCCACGTCCGGTTCCGTACCGGTTCCAGAATCGCTTGCACTTCGGCGAGCAACACCGGCTCAGGGACAGTCGCCAAGGCCTTCAGGTTCGTTTCCAATTCGGTCAAAGTGCCCGCTCCGGAAATCGTGGTCGGGATGGCGCTGCTACCCAGACAGAATTGCATTCCCAAGAAACTGATGTCCGCCCCTCGCGCTTGGCAGTGCTGTGCGGCATGGTGGCACGCGGCTTTGATCTCGTCCCCGGCGGGGTGCCAGGGTTGCGGGCCTTGGTTCGTCAGCAACCCCATGCTCAGCGGACTGGCATTCAGTACGCCGACACCGTGAGTTGCGGCCACTGGCAACAAATCTGTCAGCAGAGTCTGATCTTGCAAATTGTAATGGCAATACGAAACCACCACATCGAGCCGACATCTTTCCATCGCCTGGGCTAACAGCCCCAACTGCAGGCACGACATCCCGATGAATCGGCACTTGCCTTCTCGCTTCAACCGGTGCAGCACCTCGGCAGTTTCGTCGAAGACACGCTCGAAATCTTCGGCGTATTCGATGTCGTGGGCCAGAAGGATTTCGACGTGATCGGTACGCAACCGGCGGAGGGAACCCTCGAAACAATCGCGCATCCCTTTCGGTGTGAAGTCGAAGCGGTCACGCTCGAGCCGACCCGCTTTCGTACAGATGGAAACTTTATCGCGTCCGCCGCCCGCTAGCACTTCGCCGAGGATCGTTTCGGAGGCCCCTTGTCCGTAAAACGCTGAGGTATCGATCAGGTTCACACCCGCATCGATCGCCGCGTGGACGACCTCGGCGGCGGTGCTGACAGAAAGTGGGCCGTACTGCTGGCCGAACTGGGCACCCCCCAACGAGAGTTGCGAAACGTGCAATCCGGTGCGGCCGAGTTCTTGGTACTTCATGCCAGAGAACGTATCACGTTTGAATACGGAACCCAGCTCGAAAGCGGGTCGGCGGTCCGCACTCACCATCAGAAAGACTCACCATGGCACGCACGCGCACCTTCATTGGCGTGGCCGTCAACGATTCGATCCGCTCGGCAACGAAGGGGATGCAACGCACACTCGCGCTCAGCGGGGCCGAAGTCAAGTGGGTCGAGGCCGCGAACTTGCACGTCACCCTGTTGTACCTCGGGGAACTCGACGATATCGACTTGGTGAATGCTTGCCGGATCACGGCGAAAGTGGCGGCGAAGGAGCCACCGTTCAGCTTGCGTGTCGGTGGGGTCGGGGCGTTCCCTTCGCCGCGCCGGCCCAAGATTCTATGGGGTGGTATCACCGAAGGTGCCGAGACGCTGCTGCGGTTGCATTTGGCGATTGCGGAACCGCTCATGGAACTCGGTGCGTATCGTCAAGAAGAGCGTGGCTACACGCCCCACCTGACCCTCGGCCGGACGAACGGCGAAGCGGACGGTACTTTGCTGGCCGGGGAATTGGTGAAGCACCTGAGTTGGACGGCGGGCCAAACCATCGTGGAAGAGGTGATCGTGTACAGTAGCGAACTCCGCCGCGACGGACTGGAATACACCGTACTAGGGCGCAGTCCGTTGCTCGCGTGATCA
>JAYSXU010000958.1:0-2331 GCA_043716965.1 Fimbriiglobus sp. | reverse complement strand
GTTGGTCGTTGGCACTCGCGGCGCGGTCGGAAGTGTCGATGGCTTTGAGCTTCTCGCGGAGTTCGGCATGGAGCTTCAAGTTCTTCGCATTGGAGCGCACCTGCGCTGATTCCATCGCGTCGAGTTTCAATTCGACGGGCAACTTACCCGCAGTAATCGCATCCAGTTGGACGGCGATAGATTCATCGACATCCTTCGATTCCTTCAAAGTGCCCATCACTTCGAGGGCCATTTGCTTCTCGATGATCGTGGCCTTTTCGTCCTTCAACAGTGCGGGCAATTCCGTGAACGCCGCAGTGGGGTTCGCTTTGGCGTTCACTACGCGGGCGGCGGCACGCAGCTTTGGTTCGGTGGAAGACAGCGCGAGCTTGGCAGCTTCCGCGAGTTCGTCGGCCTTGACCGCATCCAGCGCGAACAGGGCTTCGGCTCGAAGCGATGCCGGTTGTTTGGCGTCGGCGACGAGTGCGGCCATCAGCGGGCCGACTTCCTTGATGCCGAGTTTCGCGGTGACACTGGCCGCTTCTTTGCGGACCAGTTCCGTGCCGACGAACAGCTTCGCCAACACCGGCTTGACCGCGTTCACCACGTCCGCTTGCGGACGGTCCGGGAGGTTTTGCGTTAGCCCGGTGATCGGGTCACGACGGCTTGGCTTCGCCCATTCGCCGAGCATCTTGAGTGCGGCACTCCGTAGGTGATCCGGTTCGCTGGATCGCGCTGCGACATTCGCCAATCGGGTCGCGTTCTCCGGACCGCCCAGCTTGTAATTCGCCGCAGCCGCCCGATACGCCACCGCCTCCGGCAAGTTCGCAATCTCCGCCAACTTCGCCAACCCCGTCATCGGCGTGAGCAACTCCTGGTCGTAGATCGCTCGCGCCGCTTCGGCCACCACTTGTGGGTCGCTATCGGTCAACCATTCATCCAGCTTGTTGCACTGCATCTTGCGAAGGGCCAACACCACGCCCAACCGCACCGCTGGGGTATCAAACTGGTCCTTCGAGATCTTCCACGCACTCGCCAACTCGCACGGCGACTGACCACCCACCGCCGCAATCAGCCCCTCGACTGCCGCTTGCCGCAGGTAAGCGTCCTGGTTGTTGTTGTCTTTCAGGAGCTTGAACAGCGGGGCGAAATCGGACTTCTGTGCTAGCGGAGTCACGAGTTTGAACTGACCGGCGACGAAGACGCCGTATGTGATCGCGGCTTCAGCGCGGACTCGGGCGTCCGGATCGGCCATCATTTTGAGTGCCTGTGATATGTGGCCTTCTTCAACCGCATCGTTTAAGAAGTCCACTCGTTTGCGATACACTTTGATCGCGTTCCAACGCACCTCGGCGGATTCATGACCGAAGCATTCCGTTGCAAACTTCACGTACCCGATTCCCGACCACGCCCAAAGTTTGTGAATCATCCCTAGTGCTGACTTTGGTTTGTACTTCTCCAGTTCTTGACTTGCACCTTGTCGCTTCACCAACTCATACTGTGCCTCTTGCCGAACTTGCTGATGTGGGTGGTCGAACAGTGCCACTAGCTCAGCGGGCGTTTTCTTCGCCATGCCGTCGGCGATCAGCTTTTGGGATTCGGCGACGACGGGGTTCGCCATCGCTTCGGGGTCGGTGACTTTGAAGATGCGGCCTTTGTTTGGCTTGTTCCAACCGCCGGTCCAGTCGAGCCAGTAGAACGCACCGTCCGGGCCGAACTCGCAATCGGTCGGGACCATGTCCTTCACGAACGGGTGCAGGTCGGTCACTTCAAAGCTCGCGCCCTTCGGCTTCACGCTCAGCGACCAGATCACGCTGTTCCCCGGCGACGCGGTGAAGTCCGTGGCGAAGAAGTGATCCTTGTAACGGGCGTTCAGTCCGACGCCGGGGTAGTGCGTCATGCCGGACGGACCGTTGCCGATGTGCATCAGCGGTGGAACGACGTAGGCGGGCGGCATGGCCGTCGCGCTGGGCACTTCCCAAATTTTCTCCGTGTTCCACGGCCCACGGTTCCCTTGCGGCACGCCGCTGTGGTGCATCAGCGTGCCGTACTGGTAGCCGCATCGCCAGCCGCTATCGCCGCCTTCGACGATTTGCACCCACCGCGCTTTGTCACCCGAATCCGAGTTATTGTCAAACGTGAACAGGTTCCCGAAATCGTCGAACGCCAACTCTTGTGGGTTGCGTAAACCAATGTGGACGACTTCCAAATTCTTACCATCGGGATCGCAGCGCAGCACGGCGCCACTGTCCGGGTTGTGCAGCGTTTTGCCTTCTTTCGTAACGACCTTGAACCCGCGATCGCCAATCGACATGTACAGCTTGCCGTCCGGCCCCATCCGCAAACCGTGCA
>JAYSXU010000957.1:0-6865 GCA_043716965.1 Fimbriiglobus sp. | reverse complement strand
CTGAATCCGAACGGCAACGCAGACAAATCGACTCGTGACCAACTGCAACAGCTTCGCAATGGCGCGGACACAATCGAGAAGTTACTGTTGGCGATGCCCGCTGAAAGCCGCGCGAAAATGCAAATCTACCTGAACGAACTCCGGGTTTCGGTCAGCTTGATCGAAGTCCGTCTGAACGCCGCGCGGTTGCCGACCCCCGAGCAAAGCGAACAGTTGGACGCCCAATTCACGCGCGCCGAACAAGCCTGGACCGCGCTGACGACGAAGTGATATTCTTTGCCTTTTCCCATTCCACACCGTGTAACCCATGACGCACTTCGTGACCCATTTGGAATCGGCGATCGACGGAACACGGTTCCTTCCCGAACAACTTCTGAACACCCACGCCGGGCGACCGATCGTCGTCCGCTACGATCTGGACCGCATCCGGCTCGCCACATCCCCGGCCGTCATAGCCACTCGGCCGCCGTCGTTGTGGCGGTACCGCGAACTGTTGCCGTTGCCGTTGGACGTGGAACCCGTCACCCTCGGCGAAGGGATGACGCCCCTGCTACGCTGCCCCCGACTGGGATCACAACTTGGGCTGAAAACACTGTGGATGAAAGATGAATCGCAGTTGCCAACTGGCAGCTTCAAAAGTCGCGGTATGACGACCGCGATCAGCATGGCGAAGCACCTCGGGGTGACGCGGGTGGCGTTGCCAACTGCGGGTAACGCGGGTGGTGCCGCCGCCGCCTACGCTGCGCGTGCCGGCATGGAGTGCTTCGTGTTCATGCCGTCGGACACGCCGATTGTGAATCAATTCGAGCCGTACTTGTACGGCGCGAAGGCATTCCGCGTGAACGGCCTCATCAACGATTGCGGCAAGATCGTCCGGGACGGCGTGGACAAAATGGGCTGGTTCGACCTCTCCACGCTGAAGGAACCGTACCGGCTCGAAGGCAAGAAAACGATGGGCTTGGAGTTGGCCGAACAACTGAACTGGAAGCTTCCGGACGTGATCCTCTACCCGACTGGCGGCGGAACGGGATTGATCGGGATGTGGAAGGCGTTCCAAGAACTCGCGGAACTGGGGTGGTTGCAGCAACCAATTCAATTCCCGCGTCTCATCTCCTGTCAGGCCGAAGGGTGTGCCCCCATCGTGCAGGCGTTCGAGAAAGGGGACCGGTTCGCCGAGTTGTTCCCGAACGCGCACACCGTGGCCAGCGGGTTACGGGTGCCAGTCGCGGTCGCAGATTTTATGATGCTCGATGCGATCCGCGCCAGTGGCGGTCGAGCCGTCGCGGGTGCGGAAGCCAGCATCGCGCCGTGGATGCGGCGTGCTAGTGCCGCCGAAGGAATCAGCGTGTGTCCGGAAACCGCGATTTGCTTGGACGTGCTGGAAAAACTGATCGCCTCCGGGGATGTCTCCCCAGATGACGGAGTCGTTGTGTTCAACACCGGCGCCGCCACGAAATATCTCGAAGCGCTACCCGTCGAGTTGCCGCAGTTAACGAAAGAATCAATCGACTGGAGCCGGTTCGGGAGTTGACCCACTACTTCGTGGCTCGCTCAAGAAGTTCAAACTTGCGGACCCAAAGCGTGTTCCCTTCGCCCGTTGATTCGTTGGCCATCACGACGTGGAGCGGAACATCGACCGGACGCTGGAACGTCACGTCCACGACTTTCCACTTGGTGTCGGTGTTCGCCAATTCGAGTTGTTTAACCGAACTGTAGTCCGGCTTGCGGACCCAGAGGGTGCCAGTCGCGTCGTTCGATGTCCGATACTCGATCCGGATTCGGTATTCCCGGTTCGCTACCAGTGGCGTTTTCTCTTCCATTTTGAACGTCAACTGGGCCGACAGGTCGTTGTTCAAATTGGTCATCCCGATCGCCATGCCTTGGTTACTTGTTTCCGCACGCAATTCGGCGACCGACTCTTTCTTCCAGCAATAGGCGGAAACGCCTTCCGGGAGGTTGCGATACCATTGCGGGTCGTCCGGCTTGCCGTCTTGAAACACGGCCTTGAACGGCTTGATTGAGGAGAAATCGACTTGCTGTATGGACTTCACGAGCCGCGTGTCGGTGGGCGCTTCTAATTTCGACCCCTCGGCATTCCGTGCCACGATTTCAAACTTCCGAACCGCCAGGAATTTGCCGCGCGCCACTTCCCCCGTCCCCATCGCAATCTGAAATCGCGTCTCCTCTGCCAGCACGAACGGGACTTGGACTGTTTGCCAGCCGTCCTTGGGAACGATCGCCTTGGACGTGAGCATTTTCCAGTCGCCGGTGCGCTGAATTCTCACGTAGCCACCCGTCGTATCCGTTTTACACTCCATGCGGACTTCGTACTGTCGGTTGGCTTGAACCAAATCGTTGTGAACCAGATACGGTTCAAATTTGAGTTGTGCCCCGGCTTCGCCTTGGTTGTCGCAGACGGCCAAGTATTTAATACCGTCTTCCGTCCCGATCCGGAATATCCCCTCGCCATTCGCTTTGTACACTTCGCACTTCCAGCCCATTGGGAGTGGTCCGATGTCCGCATAGTTCTTATTGGTTGCCAGCGATTCCCCGAGCGCAAGCGGGCTAAAGTCTGCCGCGTAGACGACACCATTCGCTGTCGCACTCCGACCCGGTGGCGCCTGTTTTGGTGTGACCTTGGGGCTTGGTGAATTGTTGCTGACCGCTGGCTTTTGCTGGGTTTGTGCCGGTGGGGATACCACGGGAACCGGGTTCGGGTTGGTGTTCTGAGTCACAACGGGTTGTGAGCTTGAACCCGACAGCAGCATTCCGCCAACTCCACCAACCACAATCAGCAATGCCAAACCGATCCCCCCTGCGATGTACCACTTCTTGTGATTCGTCGCTCCAGGCTGAGTTTGCTTCATCCGCGATTTTGTCGATTTCGCACCCACCATCCGCCGTGCCGCGGTCTGACTCATGGGCGTCATGTCGGAATTCGTAATCGGGTCTTGCGCAATGTTGCCGGTTGATGGTGCGGGCAGCCACGGTGAGAGTGCGTCAATCACATCGGCGGCGCATTGATAGCGGTCGTTCGGTTTCTTCTCCAGCATCTTTGCCACGACCTCGCTGAGTGCCGGTGGCACCACACCCTTGAGTTTCGAGAGCCGAGGCGGTTCGGCCATTTGGTGTTGCATCAACTTCTGCACCGTGGAGCCGCGAAACGGCGGGTGCCCGGTCACGAGTGCAAACAGCGTCGCACCGAGGCTGTAAATGTCACTCCGTTCATCGACCTCGCCCTGCATCGCTTGTTCGGGCGAAATGTAGTCCGCCGTCCCCGCCACATCCGAGGCGTCGCCGAGTTGGGCCGTCAGGTTGTCTTTTTCGTCGGTAAACGAGCGCGCCAAACCCATGTCCAGAATCTTGATCGTGCCGTCTTTCGTTAGCATCAAGTTGCCCGGTTTAATGTCCCGGTGGACGAAGCCTTTCTCGTGGGCGTGTTGCAAGCCCGCCGCAGCCATTGCTACGTAGTGTGCTGCTTGTGCGTAATGAAGTGGCCCCGTTTTCGCCATCAGCCCTTGGAGGTCGTTACCCTCAATGTATTCCATCACAATAAAGTGAACGCCGTTGCCCTGACTGATGTCGTGCAGCCGAACGATGTTCGAGTGATCCAGCGCCGCCGCCGCGCGGGCTTCCCGGTTGAAGCGTTCCAGCGTGAGTTTGTCGCGGGCCTTATCGACTGGGAGAACTTTGACGGCGACTTTTCGTTTCAACGAAGTGTGTTCCGCCAGGAAGACCGTCCCCATCCCGCCTTTGCCGATCGGTTCCAACAATTTATACGTCCCGAGCATGAAGCCCCGAAACTTCCCGACCAACAGTTGTTTCGCTTGGAATTGCGTCAACAAGCCGGACCGCAAAAGTATCGCCGCTGCCTTTTGAGGGTCTTCCGGGACGTCTTCCGGACTCGGGAAAACCTCCAATAACTTGCGCTCCTCAATCAGCCCGCTTTTGCGGACCACGGCGAGAAAATCACTAGCAACAGTGGGTACAGCCATGAGATTTGAGAGGGGGTTAAGAAAGGTACGCCGGTTAATCACTCATTCCGGAACTTAGAACGGCTTGTAGGAAGTGCAACACATTCGTGGCTTGTTCCGGGAGAATGTTGCGAACCGTTGACGCCGAACAAACCCACGAAGAGTGGGACCGCTACAAAATGCCATCACGCTTGAACGAAGGGTCTGGCAAGTTTTTCGAGCGACTAATTCCTCTTGGATTTCGGCCCTGAAAGGTCGTTCTGTCAGCCCAGGGCCATGCCCTGGGAACTCTCGAAGGGACGGTTCATGCGGTTAACCATCGGCGAAATGAACCGTCCTGAATTGAATGAAACTTAATCGTCGCCCGGTCCCTAGGGCATGGCCCTGGGCTGATAGAACGTCCCTTTCAGGGCCGAAACCCCGGTGATAAATGTGTGCCAGAAAATTTTGCCAGACCCGAACCAGGTTTCAACAAATCGCAACCTATCGCCGACACAGGCTGTTTGCTAAACTACTTATCTGCCCTCAGTACACCTACCGGGTTGCCATTCATGGTCACGCCATCCCCGACGGATTCGTTTTTCAACCCGGCTTTCCAGCGCCGAGAGTTTTTGCGGGCGGGTGCGCTGAGCTTGTTTGGCCTTGGGTTGCCACAGTTTTTGCGTGCGTCCACAGTAGTCCAGGCACCACCGCGTCGGGCGAAGGCGTGCATCGTGCTGTTCATGTGGGGCGGACCGGCGCAGCAGGACACGTGGGACTTGAAGCCGGAATCACCCGACCAATACCGGGGCGAGTTCAAGCCGATCCCGACGACCGTGCCTGGACTGCAAATCTGCGAACACCTCCCCCGGCTGGCGCAACTCGCCCACAAGCTGACGCTGATTCGGTCGATGTCGCACTCGGACGTGAACCATTTAACCGCAACGCATCATCTTCTCACGGGTAAACCCGCGCCGCCGGGACCGATCGCCGATGACTTTCCAAACTACGGTGCGGTATTGGCCAAGCTTCGGGAAAGTACCGGCCCGTTGCCGCCGTATGTTTCCATGATGCCGGTCGTTCCCGACGGGGCGCCGCGATTCGTTGAATCCAGTCATGGTCAGGGGGCCGGTTGGCTCGGGCCGGTTTATAACCCGATGCGTATTGATGCCGATGGCTCCAAGCCCGATTACAAAGTCGGCGAACTCGCACTTCACGCCGACTTGGACGCGGTGCGACTCGGCGGGCGTTCCGGGTTGCTGCGAACATTGGATAGCCAGGTGCGCGGGTTTTGAAACGGCGTTGTCCGCACCCACTAAACTTTCCGAGTATGCGATGTGGGAGCACCAACGGCGGGCGTTCTCCTTGCTGGCCACCCCGGAAGTCACACAGGCGTTCGACCTGTCACGGGAACCGCAAAAAGTCCGTGACCGCTACGGTATGAACATGCACGGGCAATCCGTGTTGCAAGCCCGCCGACTGGTCGAAGCGGGCGTCCCCCTCGTGACGGTGTTCTGGCCGAACGACGGCATCACCAACGTGAGCGTGTATTGGGACACCCACAACCGCAACTTCGTTGACCTGAAAACGCGGCTCTGTCCGGTCACCGATCTGGCATTCTCCGCGTTGCTCGAAGACCTGGATGCACGGGGAATGCTCGACGATACGCTGGTCGTTTGGACGGGAGAAATGGGCCGCACGCCGAAGGTGGGACAGTCCGTCGTCGGTGGCGCCGGTGCGGGGCGTGACGGGCGAGACCACTGGGGTAAAGTCTTCACGACGGTTCTGGCCGGCGGTGGCGTGAAGGGCGGGTACGTGCATGGTGCCAGCGACAAGTACGCCGCCGAACCCGCGTCCAATCCGACACCCCCCGTTGACCTCGCCGCCACGATCTACCACCTGCTCGGTGTCGATCCCCGCACCGAACTCCGCGACCGCTTGGACCGCCCATTGACGCTGTGCGAGGGCCAAATCATCGACGCAATTTTATCGTGACGAGTGGCAGCCATCATGCGTTGACAGCTGGCTGTATCGGAACAGAACGGCGACGACGACCGCGACGAACACCAAACACGCGACGCCGTACACCCAAGCGTGATCGCCGGGTGGTGGCCGGGCGGCGGGCTTTTTGTTGTGCTACAGGCGGCTTGAGAGTCGCCGGGTCGGGACGCGGCTCGGGCGGACCCAGCTTCACGCCGAACTGTTTCTCGACATCCAGTTCGTCCGCCGTTGGTGTGTACGGAGCGTATTCGCGGAATATGTATTCACCCTGCAGATACTTCTTGCCATCGGGTTTGATAATGTTGACTTCATGTCGGGTAGGCCACTGTCGCCCACCGACTGTGTGATACTCGGTTTTCTCGATAGCTTCACTAACAACGTATGATCGGGTTTTCCAATCGTAGATCTTCGCGGCAACTGTGAAGATGTGTTGAGGCGACCAAATATTATGAACACTTACCGGCGCCGGGCGTGAACCTCCAGATCATTTCGGCAGGTTCGTTTGCTGGCAGCTTTGATTCCGTTGACATCATGCACAACTATTGAATTCCCGCGATACCACTTGAAGATCCGAACAACACGGAGTTGTCGGGCCGGAAGTTTGAGACCAAAATCACCACAACTGGATTTCTTTTGGAAGTACACGCAACGCTATAAGTTGACGGATTGTGTTGCTACACGATTCCGTGCAACGCGCCGCCACGGGCGCACATCGCATCAACCCGTTTCGAGACGGTCGGGTCTTCGACGAGTGGCGGGGCCATGTGGGGTTTGAGCCGGGCGTCGATCACGAGCGAACCATGACAGCCGAAGTGTTTGCGGTGCGTGAAGGCGTGGAGGCCGAGGATGTCGGCGGCGGGGTTGGCACGGGTGAACGTGGCCCAGAGGAAGTTGTTGAAGGTGCGGGCGGT
>JAYSXU010000956.1:0-6868 GCA_043716965.1 Fimbriiglobus sp. | reverse complement strand
GCCGGTGTTCTACGGCGTCAACACCGGCGGACTGACGTCGCGCCGTTCGCCGGGTACACGATCACTTAACAAGGAACTCTCTCATGCGAATTGTGCGTTGTGCGTTGTCACTGGTGGTGTTGGCGGGGTGCGTGGCCCCGGTGTTTGGGCAGGCGGCAGACGTGGCGAAGCTGGGTGCGATTGCGCCGCGAATGCAGCAATTCGTTGATAGCAACGAACTCGCCGGTGCGGTCACGCTCGTGGGCCGTAAAGATGGTGTCGTGCATCATGAAGCCGTCGGTTCGCTCGATCTGGCATCGAAGACGGCGATGCCCAAGGACGCCCTCTTCCGTATCGCGTCGATGACCAAACCGATCACCGCGATGGCGATCATGATCCTGGCGGACGAAGGCAAGTTGTCCCCGGAAGACCCGGTTGAAAAGTACTTGCCGGAGTTCAAAGGGCAGATGTTAATCGGCACGCAGAACAAGGAGTCGATGGCACTCAAGTCGCCGAAGCGACCGATCACCCTCCGCGATTTATTAACACACACGTCCGGCTTGCCCGGCGGCTACCCGGCGGGGTTGGGCAATGTCTACGGCAAGCGCGACCGCACGTTGAACGAAACGACGCTGGTGATTTCGCAACGCCCGCTGGAGTTCGAGCCGGGCACGAAGTGGGCGTATTGCAACGCCGGGATTGACGTTCTCGGTCGCATCGTCGAAGTGGTGTCCGGCATGGGCTACGAAATGTTCCTGCAAACGCGAATCTTCGACCCGCTCGGCATGAAGAACACGACCTTCTACCCGCACGGCGCCCAGCTCAAGAAACTGGCAACAACCTACGGCCGCACGGACGGCAAACTCGTTCCCGCCGCACCGGGTTTTCTGGACCCATCCCCAAAGGCCAAGCACCCGATTCCCGCCGGCGGGCTATGCTCCACCGCCGAAGATTTGGCGAAGCTCTACCGCTGTTTGCTCAACTACGGCGAACTCAACGGCACGCGGATCATCAGCGAAAAATCGCTGGAAACGATGACGAAAACGCAAACCGGCGACATCAAGACCGGGTTCGTGGACGGCATGAGCTTCGGCTTCGGATTCGCCGTCGTGAAGGAGCCGCTCGGCGTCACGAGTATGCTGTCCCCCGGCACATACGGCCACGGCGGCGCCTTCGGCACCCAAGGCTGGATCGACCCCAAACAAGACGTGTTCCTGATCCTCCTGATCGCCCGAACCGGCCTCCCCAACGGCGACGCCTCCGTCTACCGCAAGACCTTCCAAGAACTTGCTGTGAGTGCGATCAAGTAGCGAAATGTTGCTCCCGAACCAGGCGGATTGGCTGGGTCCAAAGTTGGCGGCTGACACAAGGCATGATGCGAGGTTACTAAACGTGACACAGCCATCCGACATTGTTGACCCATCTGGTTGTTGTCCGAACTGCAACAGTGATGTAAAGCCCAACGGTGACGATGTGATGCACGGGTACTGGTCGATGGGCGGAGCCAACTGGGGCATTTCGTTGAGGTACAAATGTGCGACCTGCTCGACGGAGTTAATCGCGTGTCCCGGCAACCAGAAGCGCTGGGAAGATCAGATGCCAAATCTCATCGCGTGGGACCGTTTTTTATCGGACTGAGGACAGATCTTGTCTGATTATAAGTTGGGGTAGTTGCTGGAATTGTAGGGCAACGTCGGGCCGATTTTTGTTACGCATGAGAACGGTGTCGATGCGACATGAACGCGCACCCACCTGATGAACGCAATCGTGTGACGGGTTTCGGCGCACGCTGCGGCCCCTGCCGGGGTCGAGGGAATGTGGGTGACGGCTACCTGGGGTGTCGCTGCGCTCAACCCCAGGTTTCTTCCACGCAGCAACAAAACCAGCATGACTCTGGAAACCCATCAACCCCAACTTCCGATCAGCCTAGGTTAGCCCTCCTGGTTAGCATAAACTCCAAGTTGTAAAACGGTGTGTTGGACAAGGACACTATGCAGGATGTTGCGATCGAGGTCGTCATCAACATCATCACGTCTTGAATGGAAATGTCACACGAAGAGTGGCCCGTCTGGAATCGGCACCCGGTCAGATTCATATGATTGGGAATAGGGGAACGGGAACCGTTCCCCTATTCCCGTGATTGTTTCCGGAGCGCGTTTCATGGCCGACGTTCGTGACGTTCAATTGCTTATCATCGGTGGCGGGCCGGGCGGGTATCCGGCGGCGATGCACGCGGCGGATCATGGCATTCCGACTTTGCTTGTGGACGAGGACGCCAAGCTCGGGGGCGTTTGCCTGAACCGGGGTTGCATTCCGTCGAAGGCGTTGTTGCACGTCGCCAAGATCATCCGCGAAGCCCACGAGTCTGCCGCCATCGGCCTGAGTTTCGGCGAGCTGAAATTGGACCTGCCGAAGTTGCGCGAATTCGTCCAAGGCAAGGTGGTCAGCAAGCTCACCAGCGGGATCAAGCAGTTGTGCAATGCACGCGGGGTGGACGTTCTCAAAGGCCACGCCAGCTTCGTCGATGCCAACACCGTGACCGTCACAGACGGCGACAAGGTCACGCAGGTCAAGTTCAAAAACTGCATTATCGCAACCGGCTCTGTGCCCGCGATGCCGAAGGCGTGGCAGATCGGCGACGACCGCATTATGGACAGCACCGGCGCGTTGTTGATGCCGGACGTGCCGAAGAAACTGCTCGTCATCGGCGGTGGCTACATCGGTCTGGAAATCGGCACAATCTACGCCGCGATGGGGTCGAAAGTCACCGTCGTCGAATTCACCGACGGCCTGTTGCCGCTCGCGGACCGTGACCTTGTCGCACCACTGGAAAAGAAACTGCGGGCGGAGTTTGAAGCGATTTACTTGAACACGAAAGTCGCATCCCTAGCCGCCACGAAAGAGGGCATTGTTGCTACCCTCGAAGGCAAGGACGTGCCCGCGTCGATTAACTTCGACCGGGTTCTAGTCAGCGTCGGGCGACGACCCAACAGCGCGGGTTTGGCCTTGGAAAAAGCGGGGCTGAAGCTCGACGAACGCGGCTTCATTCCGGTGGATAAACAACGCCGCACCGCCGTGCCGCACATCCAAGCCATCGGCGACGTGGCCGGCGAACCGGGACTCGCACACAAGGCTACCGCCGAAGCGCGGGTGGCAATTGAGGTGCTACTCGGCGAGCCGTCCGAGTGGTCGCCACGCGGCATCCCCGCCGTGATTTACACGGACCCCGAAATCGCCTGGGTCGGCGTGACCGAGAAGGAAGCCAAGGAGCAAAACATCGCGCACGACGTGCTGAAATTCCCCTGGGCCGCGTCCGGGCGGGCCGTGGCACTCAACATCACCAACGGCCTCACCAAGATGCTCGTCGATCCCGAATCGAAGCGCGTCCTCGGCGTCGGCATCGTCGGCACCGGCGCGGGGGAGATGATTTCCGAATCCGTACTCGCCATCGAAATGGGCGCCGTCGCAAGAGACATCATGGAGACAATCCACCCGCACCCGACGCTAAGCGAAACCGTGATGGAAGCGTCGGAAATGGCCTACGGCAGCGCCACCCACATCGCCACGAAGAAGAAAGTGGCGCGGTGAACCGCCGGCAATTTGTCCTGGCGTCGTCACTGGCCGTGACCGGCTGGGGCTGTTCGCGGCGTGGTTCCACGCCTGCGGACGCCCAATTTTTCACGATCAACTGGCCGCACGCCGCGAACACATCCAACGGTTCCAAGCCGCCCGCGTGATCAGAGAGCCACGTTTGACTCGCGGTCGTCAGCCAGTTAGTCTGTGAGCCTACGATGGGCGGTAACTTGGTTGTTGCTCGCTGGGATCCACCACGCGAGCAACCAAATCTTAAGCTCGGCGATACCGAGAAAGGCTTTAGATGCGTGCCGCACTTGTCGCTTTCATTCAGATATGCTTGTTAGCAATCCTACCTGGCTGCTTGGGACGTGACGACACGCGGAATGCGAAAGCAGCAATGGAAGCCGCACAGGCGGAGGCTGCTTCCCTAAAAGTCGAACTCGGGAGGGCGAAAGCCGACGCCGACGCCGCACGGGCAGAGGTCAAAGCCGCGAGAGCAGAACTGGTAAAATTGTCTGCCAAGCCAATCGTCTCAGACGAATCGAGGAACCGAATCATCGGCCTTCTCGAAAAAGGGGCTAAGCTTCGAGCCTCGACAGACCAGGGCATCGGGTATGCAACATTGAAAGATCAGCTAGCCGAGGTCAAAAGCTCTCTTGAAACCTTAACCTTGGTTGGATGGCCTGTGGGGTGGCAAGCGGAGCAGAGTATGGTTGAAGCGGCAGTAGAATCCTGGAGTCTTGGACAAAAAATCTGGGAAACCAAGTTGGGGTTGGTTGACAACCCCTTGAACAGTTTCGCGTTCTCGATCAATGCGTTCGGTACCTACGGCGAAGAACTCAAGGCGCTCTCCGAGTTGGTAGCAAAGCGAACCGAGGATCGCACGGCCTCGAACAAATTAGAGTCGATGCTGAAGCAGGCGGGAGACAGACCAACTATATTGGCTGACCAAGCGATAAAGTGGTGCTTCGTTGCTGCATCACAAGCTTTCGACAAATCGAGAGAAAAGTTTCGGGTCAAGCTCAAGCAATGACATCATGCGAAGTGTTTTACTATCGAAGCTCGCGCGGGCCGTCGGTGCTACGCCACGCACGGTGCGGTATTGGCTCTCGAACGGAAGAAAAATACGAGAGCCGATGGCGAAGTTGATTTGGTTGCTGACCGTCTAGTTCACTGCGGGTTTGGTTCGGTCTTGGCTTTGGAACTAATGAACCGTTTCTTCGGAGTGTTATCGACGAACTTGATTTCGGTCACGGTATCGCCAGTGACGCTCTGCAATGTGAAATTGTCGCCGTCGTCTCGCAGAATCTTGACTTCCTGTCCTGGAATCAAGTTTGGGAACCATGTTTTCCAGTCGCTGATGACCGCGATCCTCGCGGCTTCCCGGTTTTCGTACCGCTCACCGCCGATAACGTTTTCGTAGCCCCGTCCAGTGTCTTCAAAGCGCGATCCCATGGGATCTCCTTGTGTAAATTTTTCGGCCTAAATAGGCACACCGCACCTATTGTAGTGAACCATCTGTCGATAATACAATGCAGATGTGCGAACAAAAAAGAGAATTTCTTTTTTTGATTTTGCTCGCCTGTGTATGTCGGGTAATAGACATCATCGGCATCGTTGGTACGGGGGCGTGGGAAATGATCGCTGAGTCCGTACTGGCCATCGAAATGGGCGCGGTCGCGCGGGACGTGATGGAGACGATCCACCCGCACCCGACGCTAAGCGAGACCGTGATGGAAAGCGCGGAGATGGCCTACGGCAACGCCACCCACATCGCCGCGAAGAAGAAAGTCGCCCGATGAACCGCGGCAATTTGTCTTGGCGTCGTCACTGGCCGTGACCGGCATGACTAAGTTTCGGATTGTATTGAATTACACGCTACGGATGATGTGGTCATATTCGGCGTGCGTACCGATCCAGAACCAGATTGGTCCGTCGTCAGCATCAACAGCTATAGCTCGGTAACCGATCCCGACCCGCACAGACCACAACTGTCCGACCCGCTTGAAGTGCAATGAGGGGTGACGTGGGTCGGCTTGAAGCAGTTGATACTTGGAATCGGCCAACCGTTGTACGGCTTCAGGCAAGAGGCGGTAACTATCCCAGAAGTCGGCGGTGGTGTGGTGGTTCATAGCGGACGGGTCCGGCCTGCCCGATGCTCGGCCAATGCGCGTTCGGCGAGCGTGTTCAGCCGACCGGCTCGTTCGTCTTGCTCAATTTGTTTGTCCCACGCGGCTTCGGACTGTTCATCGAGCCATGCCCGAACGCGGGCGACTTCCTCGGGTGGCAGTGTTGCAATGGCGGCGGTGATGGCCTCGACGGTACTCATCCGACATCCTCGGCGGGGTTACGAATTCACAACAACTGCATGGTAGCACAGTACAGTTCTACTTGTCGTGTACCCAGTACGGGGGGTGCCACTGGATTTTGGCCTTCCCGGCGGACCGGCGACGTGAGTCGCCTGGGTAAAAATCGACCACGTGCTTGTGGCGGACCACCCGGCAGCTTACGCAGCCGGTTCGCCGGGAATGGGTCAACCACGCCCGCGATTATCGGTTCATGCTGCTGAGGATTTCGAGGGAGAGGCGGTCGAAGGTGGTTTCGTCGAAGCCGCCTTTGTCGCCGCCGCAGAACTCGGCGACTTGGGCGAGCACGATGCGGTGCAGCTCGGGCAGGGGGATTTGGTTCAGGTCGTAGACGCCGGCGCCGGCGAACTTCATGATGATGTGTTCCGTGACCCGCTGGCGGACTTTGGCGAACGGGTCGGTGGCCGCGCCGACGTGCGACGTTGGCCCGGACGCGGCGGGCGGTTGCTTAATCCCACCCATCGAGTATTGCGACGCCGAACCGGAGGCGTGATTCGTCGGCGGGGTGTTGAACGAGACGACCCCCGATTCCGTCGGACGTGGTACGGGGGCGAGGACGACGCCACTTTTCACGTTACGGGGTGGCGTCGGCGCGGTGCCGGGGCGGGTGGCGTTCAGTAAGTTCGGTGAACTCTTCGGGACGGCACTTTGCATGTTCGCGCCCGGACTTGGCGCGGGGGTGTTGATCGTCATCCCGCGTTGGAACAAGACTTGGGGGGAGTGATCCATAATCTCCGGTGGCAGAATCGCAACGACCCGGAAGCCGTTGGGCAACCGCACATCCAACGCCGCGATCGGGGCCGGGCCGGGCGCCAGCGACTCGCCGATTTCCGCCCAGCGTGCCAGTGCGGCGCGAAACTGTTCCACGTCCCGGAAGCGCGCGCTCATCGGCAACCACGAATCGTTCTTGCGGCCAATGACTTGACCGGGCGCGACGATCAGGATTT